>NZ_JAVKEA010000182.1:0-28580 GCF_040221695.1 Coleofasciculus sp. E2-BRE-01
GAACGAAAAATAGGGCGTTTCGGCTTTTAGAAGTTAGTTTGACCGAACCGAATTCTGTACGGTTTTCCCCCCTTGTCTTCTTTCCTTCCTTGTCCTCCTTGTCTTGTCCCAACCATAAAATAAAAAACCTACACCTGTCAGTACCCCCCTCCAGACGCGCCTGCTCATAGTTTGCCACAGCGCGATCGCGAGTTCTATATAGTAGGTTGGGTTTCGCTATCGCTCTACCCAACAGGTTCTCTTCTCTAGTTGGGTGACTCTTCATTGGACTTTGCCACAGCGCGATCGCTAGACCATTGATGCAGTAGGAGTTAGACAAGGATTGTCGCCCTAAAACAGCTAACTTGGGTCTGTCAATTGCGCCTCAAGGCTATAAACTGAAGGATGCATCAAGATTAAGACGATTTTATTTAAGCTGTGCGAAAAATAGTCATTGCCGGTAACTGGAAAATGTTCAAAACTCAAAGGGAGTCCTCTGAGTTTTTGCAAGAATTTATGCCCAAGCTGAAGCAAACGCCCCCAGAGCGGGAAGTTGTTCTGTGTGTTCCCTTTACAGACTTAGGAGTGATGTCCAAAAATCTGCACAATAGCCGGGTGCAGCTAGGGGCGCAGAATATCCACTGGGCAGATGAAGGCGCTTTCACCGGGGAAATTTCTGGTCCCATGTTGACCGAACTCGGCTTGCGTTATGTCGTTGTCGGTCACAGTGAACGACGTCAGTACTTTGGTGAAACGGACAAAACCGTGAACCAGCGCCTCCTCGCCGCCCAGCGTCACGGGTTAATTCCGATTCTTTGTGTCGGTGAAACGAAGCAACAACGGGATAAGGGAGAAACGGAATCTCACATCAGCCAGCAACTTGTAGAAGGCTTGGTGGATGTGGATCAGCAGCAACTGGTGATCGCTTATGAACCGATCTGGGCAATTGGCACAGGGGATACCTGTGAAGCCGCAGAAGCCAATCGGATCATGGGTTTGATTCGCTCTCAACTGAAAGTTGCGGATGTACCAATTCAGTACGGGGGTTCGGTCAAGCCGGCGAATATTGATCAGATTATGGCGCAACCTGAAATTGATGGGGTGCTAGTTGGCGGAGCCAGTCTTGATCCGGGGGGATTTGCCCGAATTGTCAATTATCAGTAGTTCATGGGTCATGGTTCATTAGTTAGGGTTCATTTGTCGAAAAAACAGATCGATGCACAAATCGATGATATGACTTGCTTCTGTTCGGGAAGCGAGTATGACAAATGACATAAGACGAATGACAAAGAACAAATGACAAATGACAAATGACAAATGACAAAGGACAACTAACCATCCGAGAACGTTCTTTCTGTTGGGGAGAACGTACCTACCTCATGGGCGTTTTAAATGTGACGCCGGATAGTTTTAGTGATGGGGGGGAGTTTAATACCCCAGCAGCAGCTTTGGCACAAGCTCAACGGCTGGTCGAGGCGGGTGTGGATATTCTGGACATCGGCGGGCAATCAACCCGACCGGGGGCTGAGGAGATTTCGGAAACCGCAGAACTTCAGCGTGTACTCCCTGTGATCAAGGCGGTGCGTTCCTCCCTGTCTGTTCCGATCTCGGTGGATACTACCAGAGCCTCTGTCGCCAAAGCAGCGGTGGCGGTAGGGGCGGATATTGTCAATGATATTTCCGGTGGCACGTTTGACCCGGATATGTTTCCTGTGGTTGCCCAATTGGGTGTGCCAATCATTTTGATGCATATCCGGGGAACCCCCCAAACCATGCAAAAGCTGACCGATTATCACGATCTGATCGGCGAAATCTACGAGTTCCTAGAGGGTCAAATTCGGGTGGCTATCAACGCGGGAATTGTGCGATCGCGCCTGATCATTGATCCGGGGATTGGGTTCGCCAAAACCGCTGAACAAAATATACAACTGCTGCAACAACTTGCTGCTTTTCGTTCCCTCGGTGTGCCTATTTTAGTCGGCGTGTCTCGCAAACGTTTTATTGGTCACATTCTTAACCAACCTGACCCCAAGCAACGAGTCTGGGGAACGGCGGCGGCTTGCTGTGCGGCGATTGCGGCAGGATCTGATATTCTCCGGGTTCACGACGTTGCCGAAATGCACGATGTCTGTCGGGTGGCTGATGCCATCTGGCGGTAGTAGACAATGCCACTGAGTTAAGAAAATAATTGTGAATTTTTGTAAAGAAATTTAGCGAAACCTTGCAAAAATCGCCCTAAAAACTCATAATTCTAATCTGACAGCGATGTATTAGAGCAGCGTCATCCCAGCTAAAGATCAACCTGGAGTACAGATAGCCTGATCAATCAATTGTTGTCAAGTCATCAAAAGCCGTATTTGAGTTAATGAAAAAGTACCATCAAACGGTAAAATAAAAATTGTTATTGACCTCTCTACTGGAGTTTGGATGAGCAATTGAAGCTAAGTGGAACAAGTGCGTTAAGTCAAAATGATAGAAGACGATATAACGTTCGTCTATCTAGAAAAACCTGAATAAAAAGCCTTGAAATTATGAGGCAAATCAAACCCTTCAATTGCCAGACAAGTCAATTCCCATGGAGTAGCCATAAGAGTCAAAAAGTCTTAGCTCTTATGAGTCTAAGCTAAGCGGTTGGCATCGTTCAGCCCAATGCCAAAACGCTAACAAAACTGATTGAGGTAGCATTTTACCTGTACAATCAGAAGTGGCAGACGTTGGCATCGTTTGTTTTCATCTATACTTTGGCAAATTTGTTAAGTTTTCTCTAAGAGACAGGAGTATCGCTAAATGTTCAGTTTTTTAAAATCTAAAAACAAATCGTCAGAAGCTCCGAAAAGCAAAAAAAGTAAAGACTACTTTTTGGAGCTAGACGATACGGGGGCAGCAAAAGCGGAACCGGAAGCGAAGAAACCGGAACCCGCTAAAGAAACCAAAGCTCCAGAAGCAGAAGCGAAAAAGCCAGCAGCGAAGAAGCCAGCAGCGAAAGCGGCTAAAGCACCAGCAGCCAAACCGCAAAAAGCTGCACCCCAAGCGACGCCAGCAGCAGCTAGCAATGGCAAAGCCGAGCCTCAACCGGGACTCACCTTTGCACCAAACAACTTATTGCCACTCAAAACCAATAGTAGTCGGCGGCGTCCAGGTCCGAGTATGAATAATTTCCTAGAGATGGCACGTCAGGTGCAGCCTCCTCGCTCATAAGCGATTTCCTTTGGCGGTGCAGATTGTAGAGACGTTGCATGAAACGTCTCTACATTAATTATTTTTCAGAAAAACCAGTCCACTGTATAGTTCAAAAGCAGAATCCCAAAGGCTTTCTTGACGGCGAAACAAGTCAATGTGAGCGGGTAAACGAGTCAGCATTTCTTTGTAATCGAGAGCCGTTTCAGCAAAATTGGTGAAATCTGACCAAACAGGGGTTTGAGGACGTTGGCGGTTGAGAAAATCCCGCAGCTTATTCCAGTTGATTCGATTAGTTGTATGGCTTAGGGAAGATGGGGATTTTCCCTGAGTTGGGTGATTTTTGGGCTGGGGGGATAGTTCAATTCCCTGTTGAAATTGATAATCGCGATCGCATAAACGCAGGATAGTTTTTCTCGTCGGTAAATGCAAGTCGCAAAACTGGGCGTAGTCTTGGGTTTGAGTCTTACGCTGTAATTTACCACGAGCGTCAACATCCACCACTTGTTCAAAAATAGGTAAGCGTCCCTCCACCAGTTGACTCACTTGGGACCACTGGAAGGGGAGGGAACCCAGTTGACCTTGATCATTTTCGCAGACAACGGTAGCTTCTTGAGAACTGACTTGGGAAAAATAATGAACCCTAAACACATTTAGGGATTGAATCTCCGCCAAAATTGCCCAAAAACAGGGAACTGAACCCTGCTTGAGGGATGACGCATAAAATTTTAATTCGCCAATGGGTCCAACTCGATACAACCGCCATCCCCGTGTCGGGAGTTGTAGGCGGGCAGTATAGGGATCGATTTGCATAATCTTCGCCAAGGTTTGGGCGGCAGTGGGTTTGGCTTCGGGTTCAATGGGTTCGAGGACTAAAATACCGAATTGAGTATTTTCGGGGTCAGCCGTGGCTTGGGCTAAGGCTTGGCGGCGTTTTTCCTGTTCCATGGCTTCTAAACGCTCCAATCCCTGACGCGCTTGGGTCATGACTTTAGGATGCGTGGTATTTTTAAGTAACTTGCGGTAAGCCGTTTCTGCGGCGTCTAGCTTACCTGTGGCTTCGTGTAAACGTCCGATATAGAGTCGCACCCACGGGTTATTAGGGTCTTCCTTGGCTAACTGTTTAAGTAACCGAGCCGCTGTGCGGTAGTCTTTTTGTTTAAAGGCATTCGTAACTTGGTCAAGCATGATTTTGTCATTTGTCATTTGTCATTTGTCATTTGTCATTTGTCATTTGTCATTTGTAAAAGATTGTCACTTTTGTGTCTCTAAACTAGCAGCAATTAAAGAAAGAGCCATGAGGGGGGCGGTAACAGCGCGTAAAATTCGGTGTCCTAGGGAAATGGGTTGAAATCCAGCCGCGATCGCTTGTTCGATTTCTTGGGGTGTCCAGCCGCCTTCGGGTCCTGTTGCAATGGTGATGATAGGGCGTTTTGACCCTTCGCTGCGTTCATCTGGAACCGGGTTTTGAATGTAGGGGTTGGTTTCACTATGATCGTTTGTTGTCACCCTGATGTTGCTAAACCCGCCCTCATCTCCCTTATTTTCCCCATCTCCCTGATCAATAACCTCTAGCTTAGGTAAGCAATTTAACAGATGAGGAACGTTACCCCGTGCGACACAAATATAGCGGTGGGTGGTGGAGTCGATAACTTGTTTAATAGCTGAGGTAAAGTCCAAGGGATCAACAATTGTGGGTACAATCTGACGTTCCGATTGTTCGGCGGCTTCTTGGGCGATACGTCGCCAGCGTTCTAGTTTGCGGGGACTGGGGTTGAGAATCGTGCGATCGCTCTTAATTGGTATGATATCGGTTACACCGAGTTCGGTTGCAGCGGAGATAATATCCTCAAATCCACTCCCCTTGGGCATCGCGGCGATTAGGGTAATTACATAAGGTAATTCGGTTTGGATGGGGATCGATTCAATAATTGTCGCCTGGGTTAGGTTCGCCATTAACTCACTCAACCACCAGTTTCCCTGTCCATCCATGGCAATAAAGCGATCGCCTTCAGTCAGTCGCAAGACTCGCACCAGGTAATGCTGTTGGCTTTCGGTGAGGAGAATCTGTTGGTTTTGTCGTTGCGTGGGTGAGATGACTAACCGTTGCAGGTTCATAGTTGATTGGTCATGGTTCATTATTCATAGTAGATGTAGCAAACTAAAGACGGAACCATGAATTTTTTACTGGGTTGTGCCGTTTGGGCGTATAAGGGTTGGATTGGTGAGTTTTATCCGCCGAAGAGTCCAGCAGGGGAATTGCTGCATCTGTATAGTCAACGGTTGAGAACCGTTGAAGGCAATACCACATTTTACGCCATTCCCAGTTCAGAAACGATCGCGCAGTGGAAATCCCAGATGTCACCGGGTTTTCAGTTTTGCCCTAAATTGCCGCGATCGCTCACTCATAATGGATTCTTGAAACCCTCAATTTCAGATGCGTTGGCGTTTTTGCAGACGATGCGAGGGTTAGGAGAACATTTAGGTCCAGTGTTTGTCCAACTTCCCCTCAGCTACGAACCCGCATTCCTAGAGGATTTAGCCGCCTTTCTCGAAGCATGTCAGAAAACAGAGGCTGCGATCGCACTAGAAGTACGTCATCCTGATTGGTTTGAACAACCCCACGCCAGTCATCTGAATGAATTATTAACCCAACTAGGAGTCGGGCGAGTGTTATTGGATAGCCGACCTGCTTATAGTCACTCAACTCATTATAAAACGCCATTAGATGTTCGCAAGCCAAGACTCCCTGTGCAACCTGTGGTGACAGCAGAATTTAGTTTCGTGCGGTTTATTAGTCATCCTGATCAAGAGGTGAATCAGCCATTTTTCCAAGAGTGGGTAAACTGGGTGGATCAGGAGTTAAAGTTAGGGCGACAGATTTATTTTTTCGTTCACTGCCCCATTGAAGACTACTCTCCAGCTAATGCGCGACAGTTTCAGCAATTATTGGAAGAAAATGGTGTACTTATTCCTCCGTTACCGTGGAATCAGATTGATCACTCACCCATACAATTAAGTTTGTTTTGACAGGAATGGATATATAAAGAAGGTAAAAGTACCCGCTGAAACCATATCACCTTGAATCCTGGTGTAGGGGCGACCCGCTTGCACAAATCAACAACTGTATCTACTCAATGTGATCGGGTCGCCCTTGACTAAGGTTGATATTACAGTACTTTTCATGTTTATGGAATACACAATTGTATTCACTTGCTTTGCGGCTCAAGCCTTGTCTGTAGTCCACTAACTTGAAAACCGCTTTAAAATCCTTTGCTGATTTGGGTTTCCTTGCGTCAACCCAACCGACAACCTATTTTAGTTTCGCTGTTATAAGACAGGTTAAAACATAACTTAGTATGAGATACTCCCTGGCGATCAAGCTTCAATGACAACTCGTAAATTGCCGCGTTTCCGGACAACTCGACAGGCAGTTGCTCCACTAGATCGCTCAAATTCCAAATCTAATACGGTTTGCCCAATTTTTAGATTTTGCAGAGACAAATACTGCACGGATTCCGGTAGAGTAGGATGAACAATTCGCAAACAATTCCTGGGCGTATCGGGTACTAAATTAACCATCACCTGTAGGAGTTGAAAAATCGTTCCCGTTGCCCAGGCTTGCGGCGAACACGCCACAGGATACCGCACGGGTGTGCTATTGGGGGTGCGTTCATAGCCACAGAAGAGTTCCGGTGGACGATAATAGGGTTGTTGCACCGTCATGTCGATAATACCCTGAGCCACCTCTAACGCCTGATCCACTAATCCGAGCGATCGCAATCCGGCAATAATCATCCCATTATCGTGATGCCATACTGATCCGAGGTGATAACCCATGGGATTATAGGCGGGAGATAAGCTACTCAAGGTACGAATCCCCCAGCCACTAAACATATCCGGCGCTTGCAATCGTTCGGCGACATTGTGTGCCTTGTCTTTTGATAAAATATCCAGTCCTAGACAATGCCCCGGATTAGAGGTGATACTATCCACAGGCTTGCCCTTACCATCCAACGCCAAGGCACAATAACCGCGATCAGGGAGCCAAAAGTCGCGATTAAAGCGGGTTTTCAGGGCTTGGGCTTCCTCATGCCAACGTTCTGCCAAATCTAACTGCTTTTTGCTACGCGCAAGCTGACTTAAGCGCATTTTCGCCGCATAAACATACCCTTGCACTTCCGCCAGCGTAATAGCCCCTTCCGCTAACTTGCCTTTGGCATCAACGATACAGTCTCCTGAGTCTTTCCATCCCTGATTCCGAAGTCCCCCCTTCGACTTGCATTCATAGCTTATATATCCCGTCTGCTGACAACGGCGATCAATCCAATCCATCGCCGCTAAAGCATTATCCCATAACCGATCCAACAGTTCCTGATCATAAGTCCAGGCATAATAATCAGCATAGAGCATCAACCACAGCGGCGTGGCATCGACCGTACCATAATAAGGCGTGTGGGGGAGTTCGCCACAACGAGCCATTTCACCCAGACGCAACTCATGGAGAATCTTACCGGGTTCTTCTTCCCGCCACTCGTCGTCAACTTTACCCTGATACTCCGCCAGGGTAATCAGCGTTTGACGCGCAATCCCCGGATCGAGGATCAGCGTTTGGGTTGCAGCAATCAGGGAATCCCGTCCAAATAACGTGGAAAACCAGGGAATCCCAGCACAGAGAATCTTACCCTTGCCAAAGGTTTGACCTAAAAGATAGATATCCTGTTCAGCGCGTTCAATAATCTGGTTTAAGACTCGATTATCCGTGCGAATCCGAGTCACACCCTCTCGCCAATCCCGCTCCTCCATCGCCTCAGCCGCGATCGCTTGTTTTAGGGTTGTCGGCGCGTTCACCACAGAAGCTGGACGATTGTCAACAAAGGGCTGTAAGCGATACCCAAATTTCTGGGTTTCGTGAGAATTCAATTCCAACCGCCAAATTGCCGTATATCCCCTAAATTCATCAGGCTGATGGTGATAAAACTGAATTCGAGACTCCATCAACACCTGATCCAATCCCTGATAGGCTAAGGTAAGTTCGCCCGTTTCCTCAACCAAGGATTGTATATCGCAGTCCAAAGCATTATCCTCTTGAGGGATAACCTGTCGCATTAAAGTCCCTATCTGCTGACGGAGATAACCGCGAATTTGGAATAGATCGGCAAAATCGGCATCAAAACTTAAACTGAGTTCAAACTCAACAGGTTGGGTACTATAGTTGGTAATCTTCAGGTCTTCAAACAGTCCACCCTGTAGTACAATATTGCGTTGAATGCCAATCGTTTCCGCCGGAATACGTCCCTCAACATAAGGATTCGCACAGAGAACCGAAAGGGCAAAACCCCGTCCGGCTGTACTGCTGAGTAAAATGGGAGAGAGTCCCTCAATCTGTAAATCTAGGTGACTGAGAAACCGACTATCTTGACAAAATAACCCCAAGCTTTTGTCCGATTCGTCATCAAGACATCCGGTAATATTGCCTAGGGGATCAGTAATCAAGAATAGGTCGTCATCTTTCATCGTAAGTGTCGATTGGAGTCGTTTTGTCGTCCTGCATTGCAACTCTGGAATCGGCACTTGTTCAGCCGGTGCAAAGGTTCTACCGTTGAGTTCCAGGATAGTTAGAACTGTTGCTGTTTTGTCGTTCTGGGTATCTGTATCAGACATAATTGAAAACCTAAATATCAAATATCAAATATCAAACGTCAAACATCACCCATCCGTCTTCGTATTTTTAGGGGTTCGTAGGGACTCTCGCCTTCGCGCCCAAATTTTTTTGTACCGTTTAATTATCATCGCGAATGCTTCGCCCAGTCAACGGGCTGATTAGGTGAGGGGCGGGTTTAGTCAAATTTCGGAAAAATGCCAAACAGTTATCTGTAAAACCCGCCCCTACAGATTGTTTCCTGCTGCGACTTCTACCTTAAGAAACTTGCATCAATTCCTCCTCGACATCAACAGTCGATTGACTCAATCCCTCTGAAGGAACGTACAAGATGCAGGGATTCTGCACATCTGGCACGATTGTACTCAGAGAACCCGCTAATCGGCGACGGTAGATATCACTCAAATGCGCCGCCACCCGATTCCAACTCAATGCCGAGGCTGTTACATCCGTTGTCTGTCGTTTCAAGCGTTGCGCCAACACTTCATCCACTAACACTCGATGAATCGCCTCAGCGAATGCCGCTGCATCCCCTGGAGGGACTAACAAACCCATTTCCCCTGGCACAATGGTAAAGCGTAATCCGTCCACATCCGAGGCGACAATGGGTATCTTATACGCCAGTGCAGCGATTGTGCCTGATCCAAACGGCTCATATCGACTGGGAATAATGCAGACGTCGGCGGCGGTGTAGTAGAGCCAGTGTTGATCTGAGGGAACAGATTCAATCAGAATAACCTGTTGCTCTAGCTCAAATTGGTGAATCCATTGCTCAACTCGCTGTCTCGCCTGGGGATTGGCATCAGGACTAACAATCACGCAGCGCAGTGAATTTATCGTCTCTGCTGGTGTGCGATCGCGGTATAACTTCAGCGCGGTTATCAGTGTATCAATCCCTTTACTGGCATTAAGCTTACCCACATACAGCAGCACCTGTTCATTGACACCAAGCCCCAATTTCGCTTTCGCGTCTGACTTGGACATCCTGGGGGATGGTTGGGCGCTAAAGCACCAATCTGGTGACATAATAATCACTTGATCGACTTCTGGTGTGATCCGATTTTTGCTAACCCCATGATTTTGAGCCACTGAACGGATCTTACTGCCTTGCAGCTTATCCGTTAACCAATTGGTGTGGATTAATTGAATTGTTGTCGATTCTTTTAATTTCAACCCCACTTGAGCCGATAGCCAATCCTGGGTATGAATCAGAGGATAGTGGGTTCCTTCTTTGGCTTGAAACGCTTGAAAGGCTTTGACAAATTCAGGCAAGTATTCAGGGAATTGATCGCGACTTAGCGGCTTTTCTCCATTCACTGCCAAGTGGATGATACGACAGTGAGGTGCACTCCATTCAATCTTCGGTTGCTCAGGATGAGTTTGCGGAGTAAACCAATCGATTTGCCAGCCGAGTTTTGCCAGTGCTTGGCTAAGCTGATGAACAGGAGTTAGGCGTTTATTTTGCCCATCTTGACACGGCTGATTGACAACATCCTGACCCATGGAAAGCAAAGCCAGGGGTTGTCTATGAACGGTTTTGTTCATGATTCACCTCATTCCTCATTCAATTTTATCTGATAGCTTCTGTCGGGTGCAGAAGGTTTAACCTATGTCTTGAAACCTTCTGCCTTCTGCCATCTGCCTTCTATAAACTTAGCTGGCTAGAAGCGTGGGAACGTGCAGATGACCATTGTGAGCAAACCGTTCTGCTAGAATTTGGTTGTAGACGGCTTCGTATCCATCAACCATGTGTTTCACTGCGAAGTTGGTTTCAACATGTTCCCGACAGGCGTGTCGATTCAGTTGAGGTATTTTCGCGATCGCATCCACGCATTCATCGACTGTATCACAGAGGAACCCTGTCTTGCCGTGAACGATAATTTCTGGGGCTGATCCTAACGCCATAGCAATCACCGGGGTGCCAGATGCCATGGATTCAATCATCACCAGTCCGAAGGGTTCACGCCAGGTAATCGGGAATAGCGTCGCCACCGCACCTCCCATCAATTCATTTTTTTGAGCGTGATTGGCTTCACCCAAAAACTCAATTTGTTTACCATCAATTAAAGGTTCCACTTCCGCCTCAAAAAAGGCTCGATCTTTGGGATCAACCTTACCCGCTATTTTCAAATGGCATCCGGAACGCTTGGCAATTTCAATCGCTAACCTGGGTCCTTTTTCCGGGGATATGCGCCCAACAAACGCCAGATAGGGTGGCTGTTTGGGCTGAGAGTAAAATTTAAAGCGTTCGGGTGTGATCGCGTTATAAACCGTTGCCACATAATTCAGTCCCAACTCAGGGCGCTGCTGAGAATTGGAAATACTGACAAAATGTTGCTGACGATGCTTGGTAAAAATCTGCTCAACTAATGGCGAAAATGTACCATGAATCGTATGCACAACTGGCGTTTTTGTCAAGTTCGTGTATGGAAGCGCCGGGTAATCTACATGAGCATGAATCACATCAAATTCATTTGCCCGTTCAAAAACTTTGCTCAACTGCATCTGCTCATAAATGGCGTATTCTTGATGCGTTACGTCGAGAGAACGCAAGGCTTTTTCACATCCTGGCTCCAGTTTTGCCAGTGTCTGTGAATCCCCGGATGCAAACAAGGTTACCTCATGACCCCGACGGAGGAGTTCATCGGTGAGTAAACTAACCACTAATTCTGTGCCACCATAAGCTGGGGGAGGTACACGTTCCCACAACGGTGCAATTTGAGCAATCCGCATTTTGAAAATTTCCATTAAATTCCCATTTCAAGTGAGATGGAATGAAGAAACGTTAGTAATTTAGGGTTAATTAACGTGGCGCTGGTCACTTCAACAAGCGTGATCTTCGGATTCGCGACCTTCTGTTGTTAAGGTGTATAGAGCAAATTATACTCAGGGGGAGCTAGTTTTGCCAATTCGTGAATTCTACCCCTGACAGGTAGGGAAAACCGTATAGCCGATTTAGTCGTGAAGGTTTGTAATCGATATCCCTAGTGTAGCGGGCATAAAAATACTTGAGCAGCTTCGTAGATACGATGAAGCAGGGGGAGCAGAGGGAGCAGAGGGAGCAGGGGAAGCGGGGGAGATATTAGCTGTTCAGTTATTTTCACAACTATGCTGGTTATCTTCGAGAGCTAAAAACTGGTTCTTCCGGACTTAGTGTGCTAAGCTATCATTTTTAATCAATTAGAAGTCTGACCAAACAAGGACTGTAGCTTTTCATCGCCTCAAAACTCTCTTGAAATCCGGGTAAAAATAGTTAAAGCTATTGCTGTCCAATATTTGAGCAAATCAAACTAGCAATTTAGCACACTAACTACGAAAGACCCGTAAAGATGTAACCACATGACGAAGCTCTAACCCTTCACTGCCATAACAAACTTTAGTAACCACTCTTCTTTGACGACTCCATGACCTTTCAGTTTGATAAGAAATAGAGCGAAACCAAGTTGCGTTTGGGACTAACTTTCTTACCTCTTCTAAGTCTTCATCTTTAGAAAAAATGCTATCCATGCAATTTGAATCAGGGCGGGTTTGGTTGTTCAGGTTGTGATATCATTTACGGTCAAACACCCCTAATAAAAACGCATGAAACCCCTGTTATTACAGCATTGCAATTATGGGAAATCCTACAGTAATTCTAGTCCTGAAGTGTTTCTATGGTCACGGTTAATCCTTGCTCTTGAAGCAAATTAAGAATTTCTTGGGCATTTTCGCGGCTACTAAATAATCCCACTTGCATCATTAATTTGCCATTGTAAGATGTACGAAATGCCCCAGGAATCAGCGATCGCACTAAGGTTTGCTGATCATCAGTTGCGGCGGCGACTAATACCCGATAACGCCCTTCCGGTGCGGTTTCTGGGGGCGGTTCCTGGGGGATGGCGGATGGGTTGTTGCTACTGAGTACAGGAATAGAATCCCGGCTAGGCTTCTCTGGAGAATTAACCGTGATATCTCCCATCTCGGCTTCAGGTGTCGAGGTGGCTGGTATAGAATTATCAGGTATCGCCGTCTCGGTTGGCGAGGGGACGGAAATATCGATGATCTGGGGAACGGTTGCGGCTGGTGTCGCTGGGTTACTTGGGTTCTGTTGAGACTGGAGACTGGCGGGAACCGGAAAAGACGCGGCGGAAATGGGGGAGGTTGAGGAGGATGCGCCTGTCTGATCTCCGGCTGCGGGTTGAGTCTCAGTTGATTCTGGGGGATTCGCCACTGATAGGGAGATAGTTGTCCAGTCTGAGGGAAACGTGGTGGGAAGGGTTTCTAACTGGGAGATAGTCGTTTCCGGTTCAATAATGGGGGAAACGCTTTCAGGAGTTGGGGAAGGATTCGCGGTAGTTGCAACGGGTTCAGATACCGATTCGGTTTCGGGAATACTCGTAGTCGTGGGGGATTCAACCGAGGTTGTGGGACTGTTGCGATCTGCGCTTCGCAGCGGCGTTTCGCCATCGCCACTTAATTCCAAAGTAACGTTTTCCCGATCAATAAACACATTTTCCCGCACATCTGCTTGTAATGTCCCCGCCACCAGAATACCGTCGCCACCATTGTTATAAAAGTAATTGCTGCGAATCGTGGGCGCACTATTGCCTTTCACCACAATTCCGGCGCTGGTATTTTCCGTAAATGTATTATCCACGACTACTGGCGAACTGGATTCAATCCATAACCCATAGCCTTGAGGATTGGGATTGGTAATCGTCACCCCCGTTACCGTGGCGGGGTTTGCTGCCAGAATGGTAATATTCTGCTGAGATGCGGTGGGACTCTCAAACATGCCCCCCCCTTGAATGATAATATTCTCCCCTCTGGTGCGGGGATTTCCTTGCAACGTGACGCCATCGGGCAAAATTAAAGGAAAGGTTTCACCCGTTTGAGAACTATAGACTCCCGGCGTTAATCGAATCACCGTATTCGGTTGCGCGACTTGTAAGGCTTTGGCAATGGTTTTGAACGGGGAATCCATATTACCATTACCATTAATATCATCCCCAGTTATGGGGTTAACCAACCACACTTGGGTGTCTTGTTGATTTTTGACAACAAGGTGCTGAGGATTCGGTGTTAACTGTGCTACAGCTTCCAGAGGAGTCAGGGTGATGCAGCTAAGAGAAACCACAGCGATCGCGCCTATCCTAAACCGGATTGGGCGTAGGTGGTGGAACCATTGAATTAGGTAAGGCTTAACCATCTGCTGCGGTATGAATCTGAAGCTATGTTTTGAGTTTACTGTACTCAGTTGCACTAGAATAGCTAATTAACAATGGTTCTACAATATTTAAATAATTCCCGATAGTTTATGAGTTACTCAAAACTCGGTCAACGATTAACAGCCACTACCCTGTTAGGATAAAAAATCATGTGGAGCAGTTGGCGATGAGCGGGTACAACGGTTGGATAGATCAAGAACCAGCAGTTTGCCGAATTTTAGATGCGAATTTAGACCGAGCCAGAGAAGGCTTACGGATTATCGAAGAGTGGTGTCGCTTTGGTCTAAATAGCGTCCAGATGGCGAGTGAATGCAAACAGATGCGCCAAGAACTCGCCCGTTGGCATAATTGCGAGATTCGCGCCGAACGGGATACGCCCGGTGATTTGGGGACGGAACTCTCTCATCCCCAGGAAGAACACCGCGCCAATATCCAACAGGTTTTGCAAGCGAACCTGTGTCGGGTTCAGGAAGCCTTACGGGTACTAGAGGAATATGGTAAGCTCTATAGTCCTAGTATGGGAGCCGCTTGTAAGCAAATGCGCTATCGGGTCTATACCCTGGAGAGTCAGTTGCTCATCTACCACCGCTATCAACGGCTGAAGCGATCGCAGCTTTATTTAGTTACCTCTCCCTCAGACCAACTCTTACCCACGGTAGAAGCGGCGCTACAAGGGGGACTGACGTTAGTTCAGTATCGGGAAAAGGGTGCTGATGATTTAGTCAAACTCGCTCAAGCCCAGAAACTACGCCAGATGTGCCACCATTACGGGGCATTATTGATTATGAACGATCGCGTGGATTTGGCTCTGGCAATTGATGCCGATGGTGTTCATTTAGGACAGCAGGATTTGCCAATCGCTGTCGCCCGAACACTCCTGGGACCCCATCGAATTATTGGTCGCTCTACCACAAATCCTGAGGAAATGCAACAGGCAATTACAGAAGGCGCGGATTATATTGGCGTTGGACCCGTTTATGAAACTCCCACCAAAGTCGGCAAAACAGCGGCGGGGTTAGACTATGTGCAGTATGCAGCGCAACAAGCCTCAGTTCCCTGGTTTGCGATCGGTGGCATTGATCCGAATAATATTCATGAGGTCTTAGGGGCGGGAGCGAAACGAGTCGCGATCGTGCGTGCAATTATGCAGGCTGAACAACCGACATTGGTGACTCAGTATTTTCTCTCTCAACTCACCAAAGAACAAAACCTGCGTCGTATTGAAGCTGGTACTCCTCAATCATGACCAACAATAATAATCAAATTACTCTACAAGTGAATGGTGAATCCCGTACCTGTGCGGCTGACACCAAATTGCCTCAGCTTTTAGAACAGCTTGACTTAAATCCACGCTTAGTGGCGGTTGAGTACAATGGCGAGATTCTTCACCGCCAGTTTTGGTCAGATACTCAGATGAAGGATGGGGATCAGTTAGAGGTGGTAACGATTGTCGGTGGTGGGTAGGGGAGCAGGGGAAGCAGGGGAAGCAGGGGAAGCAGGGGAAGCAGGGGGAGCAGGGGGAGCAGGGGACGAATGGCGAATGACGTAGCTTGCTTCTCGCGAAGGGAGTATAACGAATGACAAATGACAAATGACAAATGACAAATGACCAATGACCAATCGGTAATCTCCACTCTTAGGATGTTTCAGCTCATAAAGGGGAGCGGTACAGTAAAAGTGTAGTCAGTAATACCCATCCGGCTTGAGGTGAGTTGTCTGCCTTCATTCAGATTAAGGTGTTTGTGGCTAATGTCAGCCATGGAAAACTCACTGAAGTTGGAATAGTCCTAAATAACGTATGCGTAACCATCTTTTTTCAAAGATCAAACCTTTTTTAAAGTCTCTGCTTGTTGTTGGTCTCATTTTTACCTTAGTCCTGGGAAATGCCAGTGACGCTTTAGCCGCTCGTAGTGGTGGGAGAATTGGAGGCGGTTCCTTCCGCGCTCCCAGTCGTACCTATTCTCGCCCTGGTGGGGGTTATCGCGGTGGCGGTGGCGGTTATGGATATGGTGGGAGAGGAATTGGCTTTCCGTTTCTCTTACCCTTCTTCGGCTTCGGTGGTGTGGGGAGTCTGTTCGGAATTCTGATCTTTTTTGCGATCGCGAATTTCTTGGTGCAGTCTTTCCGGCGTCTGGGTGAAGGAGGCGGAAATGATGTCCCTAGCACCATCAATCCCAAGGTTTCCGTGGGACGCTTGCAAGTGGGTTTACTTGCCAGTGCGCGTGAGCTTCAGTATGAACTTGACAAGTTAGCTCAACAAGCTAATACCGATTCCCCTCAAGGACGAGCGCAAGTGCTGCAAGAGTCTACTTTAGCCTTACTCCGCCATCCAGAATACTGGGTGTATGGTGCAACCCAATCCCAGCAAATTGCTTTAGACGCCGCCGAAGCTCGGTTTAATCAGCTTTCCCTAGCCGAACGTAGTAAATTTGCCGAAGAAACCCTATCCAATTATCAGGGTCAACTTCGCCAAGGGACTGCTAAAGCGGCTGAAGGGGATGGAGCCTTGGTTGAATCTCAAGATCCGGGTGAATACATTATCGTTACCCTTTTAGTCGGTGTGCAAGGGAAGCTGGAATTACCCACCATCAATAGTTCCGATGACTTGCGTCAAGCCTTGCGTCAGATGGGTGGTGTATCGAGCGATCGCTTATTGGCAATTGAAGCCCTCTGGACACCTCAAGCCGAAGGCGATACGTTAACCTCAGATGATGTATTAGCAGAATATCCTGATCTGAAACTGGTATAACTCACCCGCGATCGCACGCCAAAGATGTAGGGGCGGGTTTAGGGATTTAAGGAGTAAACCAACCTCATACTCAACAACGAAACCCGCCCTGCTCTCAACCGCTAAATTAGTCAACCAACCTCACGCTCAACAACGAAACCCGCCCTACTCTCAACCGCTAAATTTGACCTTATCCCGGAAACAATTCGTCTCAGGGCGGTGATAAAACTTGAACCGCCGAGTTCGATAAAACCAAGTCAACTAACTGGTCAATTAAACGGTCTTGTTCGATTGACAAAATTGACTTTCCTTGCATAACCTCTTGAAAAAGCACCAAGGAAGACATAGAACTCAAAAAAATATAAGCAGTCAACTCCGGATCACGAATGTGCCAGTCTGGATGGGACTCAAAATACTGTTTCAGACTATGACGTTCTTCCCCAATAACCCGGCGGATAAACAATTGTGCTAAATGAGGAAAATGACCCGATTCGGCAATCAATAAACGTAGAAACGCCGCGTACTCTGGATTATTCAGTTTCGCCAGAAATGCCTCTGCCAATCTCCGTAACCCTACGGCTGGCTCATCTGACGGGTTAAAATTAAAATCAGGCTGAAACTGCTCACAGATGAACTGTTCCACCAATTCGATAAACAATCCCTCTTTTGATTGAAAATGATTGTAAATGGTATGCTTAGATACGTCTGCTTCAGCGGCGATCTGATCCATACTGGTTTCCCTATAGCCATGCTGGATAAAAAGTTGCATAGCGGCTTGGGCAATTTGCTCGCGTTTAGATGGTTTCATACATAATTCTGGAATGGTTTATTTGCTTGTCAGTTGCATTTCGTAGCTCAAAATTCCCCTCTCCTGCGTAAGATGAAAGGAGGGAGTAGGTTAGTCATTCAGGACTAAACAATATTTCAACTGATCATCGAGGATGTATAGCTATCGCCATCAAGGTTAGGACAGACTCAAAGGAACCCAATCAGCGATCATGTTTACTCATCCTCGATTTCCAATCCTCTTTAAGCGCAGTAACAGATGGACAAGGTAAAGGAGCAGGACGGAAAGGAAGCAAGTTTTCCATTTACCTTTTGCCCAAAAAAATTAACAGTTACTACTAAACTTGCAACCTGGTATGAGAGACTGGAGTCATGACACCCTTTACTAATATAGTATGCGAAATTTCGATGTTGTCGTAGTCGGCGCAGGTCCAGCCGGGGGACAATGTGCAAGGTGGTTAGCGAAATCCGGTTATCAGGTTTTGTTGGTCGAGCAGCATGAAACCTTTGAGAAAAATAATTTTTCCAGTGCGGCTACGCCATTAGAAACCTTAGAAAAATTTGACTTACCTGAGGAGGTTGTCGGCAGTTTTTGGCATAATTTGGTGATTGTAACCACCAATTTAACCCGAAATTGGGATGCTCCGCAAACCTTAGGGGCTGTCTTAAATTTCGCCAAGTTGAGACAATTTCTGGCTGATGAAGTTAAATCTTGGGGCGGCGAGGTTTGGCTGGGATGTCGATATGTCAGATGTGTCCAAACAGAAGGTGAGACGCGGGTTGAACTGAAGCCGCGAGGGAAGGAACCGATTACTGTCACCACCCAGGTGTTGGTGGATGCCACAGGACCCGCTAGGGCGGTTATGTATACTAAGGACAGCGAGAAACCTGCGTTTTTCAAGCCCTCTGGGATCGAATATTTAATTGAAGTCTCAGATGATGATTATGATAAATATGCCCATTCCCTCTGGTTTTTCTTGGGGCATAAATGGATGCCAAAAGGCTATTCTTGGATATTTCCCATGGAGAAGCCTCGGTTAAAGGTAGGCGCGGCATCGTATCGATCAGACCATAAAATTATTAAGCAGACGGAATCGATTCGATATTATATTGATTTACTGATTCACGAGCATATACAAGCCAAAGACTATAGGATAATCGATACTCATGGGTCAACGCTGCACTATTCCAGTGGACTGAGGGATATTTACTATCGCGATAATATTATTGCCATTGGAGATGCCGTATCCATGGTGAACCTTTTGGGCGGTGAAGGGATTCGCCATGCCATGCATTGCGCCGAAATCGCGGGCAAGCATATTCAGCAGTATTTAAAGGGTCAATCAGCCAGTTTTCAGGAGTATCAAAAAGAGATTTATCAGAAATTCTACCGAACTTGGAATTTATCTGAAAAAATTTGCAGGAAACGCTATTTGATTGAAAGCGACGAAAAAATTGATGAAGGGGTATCTTACCTGACGCCTCTAGACACTCAAGAGATGATGGATATTGTGTTTTACTATAAATTTAATAAACTATCCAAAAGTTTAATCGTTTACCTGATCCGAAAAATTCGCTCCTGGTGGAAAGCAAAATATGTAATGAAGTATAAATCATGACTGATGAGGCGGAGTTACTGAAAGGATGTATCCAACGTCACCAAAGACAAAGGACAAAGGACGAATGACAAATAACCAAAGCAAGTTAAACTATATGCAGTTTTCCACATTAGCCCATAAGTAACCATGCCCAGTAATCCGGTGTATCCCATCGTTTGGCGCGACGATCGCGTACTCCTAATTGACCAAACCCGTTTACCCCACAACTATACAGTGGTTGAAATTAAGTGCTGTGAGGATATGGCACGGGCAATTAGAACTATGATTGTCCGAGGTGCGCCAGCGATTGGTGTGGCGGCGGCTTACGGGATGTACTTAGGGGCGCGAGATATTAAAACGACTGATCGCGAGACGTTTGTCACGGAACTCGAAGAAGTTGCCAAACTGCTGCGCCAGACTCGCCCGACGGCGGTAAATCTATTTTGGGCGATCGCCCGGATGTTGAAAACTGCCCATGAAACCATTGGTTCAGTGGATCAGTTAAAAACAGCACTGTTAGTAACCGCCCAGGCGATTCAGGTTGAAGATTTAGAGATCTGTAAGGCGATCGGGGATAATGGGTTGGCAGCTATGCCCGCGACTCCAGAAAAATTATGTATTCTGACCTATTGCAATGCGGGTTCCCTCGCCACAGCAGGCTACGGTACAGCCTTGGGCGTGGTGCGTTCAACCTGGCGCGAGAAGCGGTTAGCCAGAATTTATGCCTGTGAAACTCGTCCCCGGTTACAAGGGGCAAAACTGACGGCGTGGGAATGTGTGCAAGAAGGAATCCCGGTAACATTGATTACCGATAATATGGCAGCCCATTGTATGCATCAGGGATTAATTGATGCGGTGATGGTGGGTGCCGATAGAATTGCTGCCAATGGAGATACGGCGAATAAAATTGGAACTTATAGTGTGGCATTACTCGCCAAAGCCCATAATATTCCCTTCTTTGTCGCCGCCCCTCTCTCTACGGTTGACTTTGACTTACCCACAGGCGATTTAATTCCGATTGAAGAACGCCATCCCTCCGAAATTTATCAAATCGGTGAGACAGTGACTTGTCCCACGGGGGTGGAGTTTTATAATCCAGGGTTTGATGTCACGCCAGCCGAGTTAATTTCAGCCATTATTACCGAAAAAGGGGCGATGCGTCCAGAAGAGTTGCAGCAATTTCGCGTGAAGCAATTGGCGTGATGGTTGGGTTAACCGGGATTTACTGGAAATGGTGCAAGATCATTGGTACGCTTGAGAACTTGCCACACTGAGAATAAATCCTAAGTAACCTTGAGGTAGGCAAGGGCAACAAACAATAACACGACTCGTTTTAAGCATTATAAATCTTGCCTACCCTACCTAAAATTACCTTGTTTGCCAGAAACAGCCATGAACGTCTCCCTTTTAGACAAACAACCCCAGCCACCATTAGCCGAAAAATTGGTGACTTTGCATGATATTACCTGGGAACAGTTCAAAGCGATCGAAACCCAATTACAGAATAATCAAGGCGTCAGGCTGACTTACTTATCCGGGGTAATGGAAATTATGTCTCCGATTGGGGCATTTCATGAAAATATTAAAAGCACTCTTAGCTTGCTGTTAGAAGCTTATATGAGAGAAAAGGGCATCCGATTTTACAGGCGTGGTGGATTTACGCTGGAATCACCTGGATATGCCTCCGGTACACCTGATGAATCTTACTGCATTGGTAGCAATAAGGAAACGCCTGATATTGTGATCGAGATTATCGTGACCAGCGGAACTATCGACAGACGGGATTTGTATAAACCTAGGCGGGTGTCTGAAGTCTGGTTCTGGAAATCCGATCAGATGAGGATATTCTCTCTGGGCGCTTCTCTAGAGTACGAAGAGGTGAATCGTAGTTCCTTTTTCCCTGATTTGGATAAGGCGCTGTTGTTACGCTACATTGAGTATCCCGATCAGTACGATGCCGTAAACGAATTTATTCAAGCAATCCGCAGTCGTTAAAGTGGCAACATACGAAAAACCTCAGCGCTTTCTGTGAAAGGCTGAGGACAAGTATCAGGGTGTATGCTTTCCTCCTTCAGGCAGAGTTATTTGGTTGATGACTGCATCTGGAGTCTTGCTACTTATTATATTGGCTCATAAGCTAGACGATCTTCTAGATCAGTTCTGACGCACTTTGCTCTTGATCTAAAACTGATCTTGACAAAAATGTCATTCATTATATTTGCTGCGCGAGAAGCAAGCTACTGGACTGACACAGCTAAAATTGTGGAATAGATTTCACCATTGAATCGGGCGCACGTCTGTGCGCCCCTACAGTTTCGGGGCTAATGGTTAATTCATCAAATAAGGTGTGCCACGCCACTACATACTTTGTCTCAAATCTAAACGACAAGAGGGCGGGTTTTGTTGATAAGTTATCGGTATACCCGTCAATTACACGGCTAAACCCGCCCCTACAATCCTCCTACCCTCTTACCCTTCTACCCTCAATTACAATGAGAAACGTTAGTAAAGTCTTCCAGGGTGGGGGCAAAATTAACGGTTCCTGTATTATTCTGAGTGAGAGTATCTAGATTCACGACCTCGAATGTGCCATTATTGCGCTGAAGCTGGAACTCTGTCGTGCTGGTAGTCTCAGTTAGGGCTAGGCAGAACGTGCGATCGCTATTAAGTACGGCATTAAATCCTGGAATAGCATTTTTATCCAAAATTGTCAACTCTACATCGGCAAGAGTTTCAGCATTGCCATTCGTTTGCAAAAAGATACCCTGACTAGCATTATCCGTAACCATGGTATTGTTAATCCGATAATCTTGCACCGAGATAGCATTTCCCTGGACAAAAATGCCTTGACCTCCATCCGTTCCATTGGTGGGAGTTGTACTGCTAATTGTACTGGTTTCAATCTCAAACTCCTGGTGGCTATTATTATTCGCCGATACGAAAATCCCCTGACCTGTGCTATTACTAATTTGCACATTACTAATCTGAAACCGTTGCTGAGATTGGAGTTCGGGATTCTTCTCATCCCCATTCGCCCCAACAAAAAGACCTTGACCCTGACTATCACTGATTTGGACATTATCAATCGTGAAGTCTTGTTGGGCAATGCTATTGGCTTGGACAAAAATCCCTTGACCACCACTGTTTAAAGTATTCAAACTTGTGCCATCAATCGTGCTATCTTTAATCTCAAAGTTTTGAGTGCTATTGTTATTAGCGCTCATGAAAATTCCTTGACCTGTACTCTCACGAATCTGGGCATCTGTAATGGCAAACTCTTGCCGTGATTGGACAGTTAGGTCATTTTCATCTCCATTCGTTGCCACAAAAATACCCTGTCCAGCATTGTTAGTTATCGTGGGACTATTAATCTGAAACTCCTGGACTGCCAAGCGGTTACCTTGCACAAAAATCCCTTGTCCACCTTCGCCTTGGGCGTCGAGTTCAATATTACGAATCGTGCTGCTGTCGATGTCAAAGACTTGTTCGCTGTTATTGTTCGCCGCAATAAAAATTCCCTGACCCACGGTTTCACTAACGTCAGTGCTATTCAGTTGGAACTCCTGTCTCGATTGTGCAGTGAAGTCATTTTCATCACCATTGGTAGCAATTAAAATACCTTGTCCAGCAGTGTTAGTGACGCTGGTATTGTTGAGGATAAAATCTTGAATAGCGACGCGATTTCCCTGAATAAAGACACCTTGACCCCCATCACCATCACTATCGAGGCGAGTCTGGTTAATGGTACTGGCATCAATGTCAAAGGTTTGCTCACTATTATTATTAGCCGCGATGAAAATCCCTTGTCCTGTACTTTCGCTAACCGTAGCATTGCTGAGATTAAAATCTTGAAGCGATTGCTGCGTCAGGTCATTTTCGTTACCATTGGCGGCGATAAAGATGCCTTGACCTGCACTTTCAGTAACCGTTAAGGTCTCCAGAGTCAAGGTTTGCTGGGCGCTGGCATTGGCTTGCAGGAAAAGACCTTGACCGCCATCCCCATTTTCATCCAGGACGGTGTTACTAATACTTGTATTTAAAACGTCAAAGACTTGACGACTATTATTATTCGCAGCCAAATAAAATCCTTGACCGACACTATTACTAATTTGATTATTGGTTGCGGTTAATTGCTGTTGCACCTCACCAGAGGCTTGAATAAAAACACCTTGACCACCACTGTCACTGATTTGGTTACTATCCAGGGTGAGTTTTTGTTGAGTGGTTCCCGATGCTTGAATAAAAATGCCCTGCTGACCGCTATTTGTGATAACATTATCAGCGATCACACTGGTTCCAGTTACATCGATGAGACTAATCCCTTGTCCTGTGGCGTTGGTGATGCGGTTATCTTGAATCGTCACATTCTCAATAGCCGCGCCTTGGATACCATTTCCCGTGGCATTGGCGATCGCAAACCCAGCCAGGGTGGTATTATTTCCTAGCGTCACCGTTCCCGTAATTGTGGGAAACTCACCGCTTCCCGATAAGGGCAACTGCACCCTACCCAGTTGCTGCGTATCAATGCGTTGAACTGCACCTGCGGAGAGTACCGCTACTCCATCGGCAAACTGAAAGCCTTCTGTCTCAGACGTCGTACCCACTTGCACATAAACAATCTCATCAGCTTGTGCCACACTCAATGCATCCTGCACTGTGCCAAACGGCGTTTCAAACGTACCCTCTCCTGTACTCACCCCCAACGTGACATGCTGAAACTGCCAAGGTTGACCCGTTTTCGGGTTTATCGCCGCGACTTGTTCATTTTCCGTTTGTTCATCGACAATAATTGTGGCGATACGTCCTACCGATTCACCCATCCGTGTCAAGGCGCTGGCTGATTCCACCCCACGGGGACGAGTTCCCGGAAAGGTTGCGCCTAAACTGAGGATAATCCGAGTGTCAAAGATTTGGTCAGTTTGCACCGATAAACCCAGATTCAGATAATCTGTGGGACGCGCCTCCAATCGCCCTCGAATCCCAATCGCACCATCAGTTCCCTCTCCACCGTAATAATAAACCCCCCCATATCCCCGTAAATCTCCCGCCCCTAATCGCAACAACCGCCCTCCCGCTTCAATATCAAATCCCGCCATTGCTGCTTCAAAGCGCTGTCGATGATTGAGAAGTAAATTATTCTCCTGAAATCCGCGCAGGGAGAACGACTCATCCACCTCTGGGCGGCGTTCACCCACTGGCAAATACGCATTCACCCGCAAATCCCAATTATCGCCTAGTCGTTCAAACCCCGCACCAATTTGGTGAAAGACGCTGTTTCCAGTATCACGGGTATCGTAGGAAAGATAGCCTCCCAGAATCCGGTTTTGCGTGGAATTGTAAAACCGTTGTCCGAGAACGATAGTTCCGCCCATCGTGGAGTCGGTGAACAGGCGCAATTGTCCCTCTAGAAATGTCACGGTACTTCCGGGATTCTGAGTAATCGGAACAAAGCCTTCCAGACTAAAAAATGGGTCTTGATAGCCTGCTCCTTCGCTGGTAAACTGACCACCTATACGGGGTAAGACTCTCAAGTCTGTGGCAGTTCCCTCCGGCAGTGAACGTGGCGTATCGGTTTCCGACGCAGGGGTTTGGGCAATGACAGGCGAAGTTAACCCTCCAGAAACAAGTAATCCAACACAGAGGGCTTGAGCGGAGATTTTCATTAATCAGAGGGTGAGTACAATCGTCACCCCCTCTTACAGGTATCGCTTTTGGGAATCCGGCAAAGGGGATTCTGGGTTGAAGTTTTGTTAAGTTATGTCGCCAAAAAAAAATCCCCTTTCGGGGACTCGTCCAAGGGTGGGAAAAAGATTTCATCTATATTTTTATTATCTACCCAAGTGGCAGGAGTTGTGTGTAGCTAGGATGAAGTTTAGATGAAAAATCGATGAAGTTTCTGTAAAGTTGGGTCTGGTCGTTGGTCATGGCTTCTTTGTCTGTTGTTGTTGATCCCGATACTCTATCCCTTTTTATTTATCAAAATGGTACCACCTAATAATGGAAAATCCCGTTCTCGATCCACTGAGAACGGGAGAAGGAGTCTTGCTTTTCACACCCCATACCCCACACCCCATACCCCACACCCCACACCCTATACCCCACACCCCACACCCTATACCCCACACCCCACACCCCATACCCCACACCCCACACCCCATACCCCACACCCTGCCTACCTTTGACTTAGCTTGTCACCCCTTCAGTTATCCCCCTTTAACCAGCGGTTGATGAGGCTGAAAGGCTATCCTTTGGCAAACGGGTATGTTTTCTACATCCGTTCGAGTACCGAAATACCGAGTAACGATAATCCCAGTTTCAGCGTTTGAGCTGTTAGGTCACACAACATCAATCGTGATAGTCGCACGGATTCCTCCGCTTTAAGCACAGGACATTGGTCATAAAATTGACTGAATTTCTCGCTCAGTTCATACAAATACTGACAAAGACGATTAGGTAATAACTCTTGCTCAACTTCTTTAATTACCTCGCTGACTTGTAGTAGATGTTTCGCTAGTGTTGCTTCTTGGTCTTCTTTCAATGAGACTTGAGTAGATGTTCTTAACTGCTCAAAATCAATGCCACCTTTGCGACCAATACTTTGAATCCGGGCATAAGCATACAGCAAATACGGTGCTGTATTTCCTTTGAGCGATAGCATCTTATCGAAGCTAAACACATAGTTGCTGGTGCGATTTTGACTGAGGTCAGCATATTTGACCGCCGCCATACCAACCACTTGAGCCACATGTTCAATGAACTCCTCGGTCTCCTGGCGACCTTCTGCTTGGATGCGAGTTTCGAGATTAGCCCGCGCACGCGCGATCGCTTCATCTAATAAATCCCGCAATCGTACTGTCTCTCCAGACCGAGTTTTTAGCTTTTTCCCGTCTTCCCCTAGTACCAATCCAAAGGGAACATGCACGACTTCAACAGTCTCCGGTAACCAACCTGCCCGTTGTGCAACCTGAAATACTTGGGCAAAATGATTCGCTTGTCCAGCATCAGTAACATAGATAATCCGATTTGCCCCATCTTGCTCAATCCGGTAGCGTAATGCGGCTAAGTCAGTTGTGGCATAGTTATAACCCCCATCCGACTTTTGCACAATTAAGGGTAAAGGTTCACCTTGTTTATTCGTAAATCCTTCTAAGAAAACACATTTAGCACCTTGGTCTTCCACTAATAAACCTGATTGTTCTAAATCTTTGACAATATCGGGAAGTAAGGGGTTATAGAATGATTCACCCCGTTCGGTGATATGTACATCCAGTAAATCATAAATGACCTGAAATTCCCGCCGGGATTGCTCACACAGCAACTGCCAAGCTCGTTTGGTATCTTCAGCCCCAGCTTGCAGTTTCACAACTTCCTGTCGTGCGGCTTCTTGCAAGGTTTCATCGGTATCGAACCGTTTTTTAGCTTGTCGATAAAAGCTGACTAAATCTCCTAAATCAACCGCCTCAGCCGTGGTTAATGCCTCTGGGCAAACTTCCCGAAGATAGGTAATTAACATGCCAAATTGAGTTCCCCAATCTCCGACATGATTGAGGCGCAGGACATGATGATCTCGAAATTCCAAAATACGGGCAATGCAGTCGCCAATAATAGTGGAGCGCAGATGACCAACATGCATTTCTTTGGCAATGTTTGGACTGGAAAAATCTACAACAACTCGCTGGGGCTGTTTGGCGGGTTCTACACCTAAGCGAGGATGGGTGAGACTCCTATTCAGCTTGGCTTCTAAATAAGCAGGTTTAAGGGTGAAATTAATAAAACCGGGTCCTGCGACTGTGGGAGGATGGCAGATATCAGCAACATTGAGATGGTTAATCAGCATCTGTGCGATCGCTCGTGGGGGTTGACCTAGCGGTTTTGCCAGAGAGAGTGCCGCATTCGATTGATAATCACCAAATTTAGGATTACTGGCAGGAACTAACATTGGATCTGTACCCGCCATCGTTTCACCAAAGGCAGCAATCAATGCTTGCTCAAATTTGGCTTTTAGTTGTTCCAAGGTTGAAGTCATTGCGCTAGGTAAAGAGTTGAAACGATAAGAGGTTGCCAAGAATCAGGGAGAAATGGCTTACTCAAAACATTAGGGAATGAACTTTAAATGCGATTCTCGTCCAGTAAGTTCATACTTAAATCCAGCCAAGTGGACCGAGTTATAGGGGCACTCGTGGAAATATAGTCTACACCGGTTTGGGCTACAGCACGAATGGTGTCCAGGGTGATATTCCCAGAGGCTTCAATTTTCAGTCGGTCATTTTTGCCGCGAATCTTATGTACCGCCTGTCGCATCCTCTCCAAGGGCATATTGTCCAGCATGATAATGTCAGCCCCCTGCTCTAAGGCTTCTGTCACTTGCTCCAGGGTTTCGGTTTCAACTTCAATCCGCAGGGGGTAGGGCATTTGTTCCCGGATACGAGCGATCGCGTCTTTGATGCTACCTGCTGCCACTATATGATTGTCTTTAATCATCACGGCATCATCTAAGCCAAAACGATGATTAATGGCACCACCGACTTGAGTGGCATATTTTTCCAGCAGTCTCAGCCCTGGGGTGGTTTTACGGGTATCGACGAGTTGAGTCGGAAGATCAGCAAGTTGATCGACATATTGGCGGGTAAGGGTAGAAATCCCGCTTAAGTGCATCGCCAGGTTGAGAGCCACTCGTTCTCCCATTAAGAGGGTATCCAGAGAGCCATGTAAACGAGCAATGACTTGTCCAGGATGACAGTCTTCCCCCTCAGCTACAACGGCGACAAAACTGGTTTGATCGCTTAAAAGTTGGAAGATCCGTTTCGTGATCGGCAATCCAGCAATCACTCCCCCTGCTTTAGCCGTCCATTCGGCTTGGACAATTTTGTCCGGGGCTTCCCACAAGCCTTGAGTCGTGCGATCGCCTCGACCGATATCCTCTAACAACCAGTTCTGGAGGATCGGATCTAGCAGGATCAATGGCGGTAAAGCTCTCATCTGACAAACAGGGGTAATTTTCTCAAGCTGGTCGGGTTAGCTCTAGATTTAACATAGCTCAGATCGCCCTCTGGGAAAGGGTTTTTGACTTCTCCAAAAAAAAATTAAAAAAAAGGTTGACAACTCCAGAAATAGCCACTACATTGGTAAATGCGCTTGAAACGGAGTTCGCTCCGCACTCAAGCGTCCGAACCAAGAAAAATCAATAGTTTGAAAGCCAAGCATACAAAACTCCTTGTCAAAAAACTTCGAGAGGAATCAGGAAACTGAGGCTCTCTCAACTAATAAGGATAACTTGGAAATGTCCCCTATTAATAGGAGACATTTCGGAGCCTAGAAAAAAACACTCTAATATGGAGAGTTTGATCCTGGCTCAGGATGAACGCTGGCGGTCTGCTTAACACATGCAAGTCGAACGCAACCTTCGGGTTGAGTGGCGGACGGGTGAGTAACGCGTGAGAATC
>NZ_JAVKEA010000183.1:0-13263 GCF_040221695.1 Coleofasciculus sp. E2-BRE-01
TCAGTTCTCTATCTGGACTTACCAATCTGATTCACCTTGACCTCGGAGACAATCCCATACCACAGCAAACTTGTCCAGTCAGTTCCCCAGATGTTTGCGAGTTCTGACCCTAATTTAGTAGTGTTTACCGCGATTGTTGCTATTACCGCCTTGTCTACTATCTGTGTCTTAAATACTTAATCGAAAGGTTATAGGCAGGCACATTTTTTCATGGTGAAAAGTATACCAAAAAATTATGCGATCGCACTCAGGTGCATCAATGGAATGAACGGAACCGTAAACGCTTCCAACCAGCACCAGTGAAAGATTGGATTTTTGAACCATATTGTTAATTAATAAAGTTACGCATTCTTAGGGTAGGGGCGACCCGCTTCCACAAAACAATAACTCTGTCCATTCAATTTGATCGGGTCGCCCTTTACTCAATTACGATAAATTTAAGGATTCAGGATGATGGTTAAATCGAGGATAAAGCCAGGTAACACGTCTTCACCTGAAACTGTGGGCGGTTCATCAACATTCGTTTTTTCATACGTTCGTTAATGTGCCAATTTCCTGGAAGATTGGCATCAGTAAATCCACATCCAGTAAAAATACAGTAATCGCTTCTTTATCCTGAGGAATGACGGCGACATGACTGGCAACTTCTAGAGTATCGGCTCGACGATAGGATTCGGGTAGTAAACGAATGGCTGATAAGGGTATTTCCATTAAAATTGGTGTGTCCGTTACCGGAATTCCATATAAGTCCCCTGTCGTGTTTCTAACCACAATTAAATACCCGCCCGCGCTGGATTCCTGAATCGGGCTTTGCTTGAAAAATCGCCAATACAAGTCTACAACCGTTACTTCGCGATCGCCTAAATGAGCAACGCCGACATGATTCAGTCCACTACTGTAGATTGGCGTGTGATCCACGACTTTATAAACTGACTCAATGCGTAACGCCAGATGCAGGTTCCCCATGCTGAATACAATGAATTTTATAGATGGAATAACCTGTCTAGATTGGGATAAATCAGTATCGTTGGGTTGAAATTGAGTAACTAATGTTGTCATTTGTCATTTGTCCTTTGTCAAAACACTGATTTCACAGATTCATTGGCGAAATTGGGGTGGGGAAGTGAGAGGTTAGTTACACTGATTACACAGAGATTTGGCTCCCTCAGCTTCCCCGTTTACCCCATCAAGATCAAGAGGGTTGCAATTGTGGCTGTTTTGACTTATCCTGAGTCAAAATTTGTTCGATCGCACCCAAAAATTCTTGTTCCAGATAGGGTTTGGTGAAATACGCATTTGCGCCTAAATGCCGTGCTAACCAGCGATGTTTATCGTTACTGCGGGAGGTTAACATCACCACAGGAACCTTTGAGATTTGGGGATCTTGACGACGTTGACCGAGAAATTCAAACCCGTTCATGTTGGGCATTTCAATGTCACAAACGACTAAATCAATCGCTGAAGTTTGACGTAATTGTTCCAGCGCTTCTCGTCCATCTCTGGCTTGCAATACCCGACAGCCGGATCGTTCTAAGGTGAGGGCGAGGGTTCGCCGTAATGCTACGGCGTCATCTACGACTAATACAGTGGGGGCTTTCGCGGTTTGCGCTTTATCATTCGTGTGAGCAGTACGAGACTCGCTTATGCTCACAAGAGTGCGGTTGCTGGATGTGATCGCGATCGACTGACTACTTTGACCCAAAAGCTGATCCATTAACACAGCGCCGTCAATCACGGGGATTAAACTGCCGTCCCCTAAGATAGTACAACCGTAAGTAAAACTAGGAGGCGCGATCGCACTGCCAAAGGGTTTAATTACTAACTCCTGTTCTGTAACCAGGCGATCAATTTCTAGGGCGAGAACATATTGATCTTGACGCAAAACCAGCATCGGTAACGACCAATCTGTCGGTGATGGAACCGAAACCAACGCCTGACTGGGACAGGTTTCGGGTAAGGGACAAGCATAGTCCAATAAATCCGTTAACCGATAGGTGGGGACAATTTGACCGCGCCAGCGTAAAAATCGCTGTTCTCCGGTGGTTCTCACCTGATTGCCTTTGGGAATGACAATTTCTTCTACACTGTCTGAGGGTAAAGCTAACGCAGTGGAACCAACGAAACAGACGAGTAATTTACCAATGGTTAGGGTTAACGGTAGCCGTAAGGTAAACGTTGTCCCCACGCCAGGGGATGAATGAACCGAAACCGTCCCTTTTAAGGAACGCATCTGCGATCGCACCACATCCAATCCTACCCCTCGCCCCGACAGTTCACTCACCTGTTCTGCTGTAGAAAATCCGGGTTCAAACAGGAATTCAAATAATCGATTCGGCGTTAATGTCGTTAGTTGTTGCGGTAACACCAATCCCATATCAACCGCCTGTTGACCAATCCGTTTAATATTCAATCCTTGACCATCATCTTTGACCTCTATAATGGTTTGACTACCTTGGTGATAGGCGCGAATTTCAATTTGCCCGACTTCCGATTTCCCCTGCTGACGCCTCACCTCTGGCGATTCAATTCCATGATCAAATGCATTGCGAAGTAAATGCATTAGCGGATCATAGAGTTTTTCTAACGCCGCTTTATCTACCAGAACATTCGTCCCATTCAGTTTCAAATTAACCGATTTTTCATACCGAGTAGACAAATCTCGGATCACACGCGGATAACGGTTAAGAACCTCACCCAAGGGCAACATCCGCGCCCACATCAACTCATCCCGTAAACTGGTCAGCATTTGCCGTTGCTGTTCCAAGGTTTGATCCGATTGCTTGGCAAATAGGGCGACATCATCCACCGATTCTTCTACCTGCACCATATCTTCAATCAGTTGTTGCAGTCGAGAATTGAGGATACTATAGTTATCCAATTCCAGGGAATCAAACTCTTCGGTGCGGCTGACAAATTCCGTCAGTTGATTCAGCAGGGCGATGTTGATCTGGGGGTTATAACGTTCCGGTGAAATCAGCATTTTGTCCGAGAGTTCCCGCAAATGATTCACCATGCTTTGCACGCGGCTAAATCGTTCTAATAACTCTCGCACAGATCGTTGCAGTTGCTGGTGTTGCAGGGATAACCCATTCCGGTTAATCGCTAACTCACCCACCAGGTTATTCATGCGTTCTAAGCGTTCCGAGTCAACCCGCACTGATAGGTGAGGCGTCGCTGCTTCTTGGTTAGATTTAGAACGTTTCGGCGATACCGATTGATGTTCTTGGTTCTCGGATGTGGGTTGGGCAGATGGATGAGTAGCAGAGAGTTCACTCGAACCCGGTTTTGAGGGAACCAGACTATGAGAGGTGACGGCGGGAGTTGCATCATCACTCGCCGCAGGTGTAGGCAAATCTTCAACTTCCGGCAATTCCTCATACACTTGTCCAATGGATGCGATCGCGTCTTCCAGGGTTTCTGGTGCAGGTATACTTAGACTCGATGCCGACGCTGCCGTTAATTCCTCTTCTGGTTCTGTTTCTGGTTCTACTTCTACTTCTACTTCTTCTTCTACTTCCTGACTGGTGTCGGCTTCTACCTCCCCAAAAACATCCTCCAACGAGGGAACCCCCTCTTCTAGATCGGCTAAAAGCGGTTCAGTATCGGTATCCAAAGTCTGACTCCCCTCCCCTTTGAGGGGAGGGGCTGGGGGAGGGGTCTCAATACTACCCGGATAAGCTTTAAATTTAAATTCTGCTTCCCCAGCTTCCCCTGCTTCCCCAGCTTCCCCAGCTTCTTTATCCCTTACAGGAGGGGTTTCATCAACCATACCTGCTAACGCCATCAACTCAGGCGATGGTGTACCGCCTTGAGTGCGATCGCCATTTAACACCGCCAGTCTACCTGCATCAAAATCAGCCAGGGCAAGTTGAGTAATCTCTAACGCCTTGTCTGGGTGGGCATTTAGCGCCGTAATTGCCGTGTTCGCGATCGCGCCAAATCCGGGTAGATTTAAAAGTTCGGCAAACCCTGCAAATACATCCGCTTGCGCCCGTAATTCTCCGGCTACTGGATGATGATCTGGATCTGCCACAACTTGAGACAGTAATTCCAATCCTTGTTCTACATCCACTTCAAAGATGGATAATGCCATATCCACCCCTAATTCTGATGAACTGGGGATAAAATTATCTGCTTGAGTTAACGCATCGCCTAACCGGGTTTCAATTTGAGCAAAAATCGGTTCAGCAATCGCTAAGGCTTGCTCTTGATCAAACTGATTGGTGGCAATTTGCTCCATCAACGGCAAACGCAAACAGTCATACGCTTGTAGCAATTGACTCTCTAAGTCTGTATCAATTTCAACGGTTTCGTTGTAGAGTGCCTTGAAAATATTTTCCAGGCGATGAGAAATAGTCTTAATTGCCTCCAATTCTACACTCGCTGAACCTCCTTTTAAGGAATGAGCCGCTCGCATAATTCCATGTACATTTGCCGTGCTACGATCCTGGCGTAAGTTGAGCAGCCCTGCTTCAATATTTTGTAAGAGTTCCGGTGCTTCTTCAATAAAGAATTGATAGGCTTGATCGCGAATATCGGGGTTAAGTGCCATTTGTCATTCGTCCTTTGTCTTATGTCATTCGTCATTTGTCATTTGTCTTATGTCATTTGTCTCCTGTCGGGGCGCAAGGCTTGCGCCCGATTTAACCCTAAAATCTCGTCCCCAATTTTGAGTGTGTTCCGCCAGTAAGCTTTTGTCTTACCTATTCCCTAAAAATAAAGGGCGACCAAATCCTCTGTAGGGGCGGGTTTTACTACTATCTTTTCGATTGCACCTTGATGTGAATAAACCCGCCCTGTTTCTGGAGTTGTTGATTGATGCTATCGGTTCGCCCCTACACAATGAACCCAAGCGGTTAATGAAACAAATCAACAAATGACCAATGACTGATAGTTACTTCAACTTAAACTGACCCACGTCAGCTTGTAGGGCTTGTGCCACTTTTCGCAGTTGTTCAAAGGAAGATGAAACAAACCCAGCTTCTTCTGAGGTTCGGGCAGCAATTTGCGCCACATTCGTCATCGTTTGGGTCACATCTTCAGAGGCTTTGGATTGGACAACCGTGGCTTCGGCAATCGCTTCAACCAATTGGTTAATCTGGTTAGAAGCTGTGGCAATTTTGTTCAGAGAGGCACGAGTTTCATCCACTAATTTTGTACCCGTAACCACCTGTTCTGTACCTGCTTCCATCGCTGCAACCACTTCATTCGTTTCCCCTTGAATCGCCGCCACCAGTTTTTCAATTTCTGCTGTCGCTTCTGCTGATTGCCGCGCCAAGGCACGGACTTCGTCCGCAACCACCGCAAACCCTCGTCCTTCTTCTCCAGCGCGGGCTGCCTCAATGGAAGCGTTCAGCGCTAGCAGGTTGGTTTGGGCGGCAAAGGTGCTAATCAGGTTAACAACCGTGGAAATCTTTTGTGACGATTCCCCTAAGTGTTTGACTTTTTTCGCTGTTTCTGCTACCGTTTCCCGGATAGCTAGAATCCCTTCAACCGTCCGGTTCATGTTGTTGTCACCTTCTGCCACTGTCTGAGAGGCTTCACGCACCGCCAATTCTGCTTGTTCAGCGTGAGAGGCAACCATGCGTACTGTTTCTGCCATTTCTTGGGCGCGGCTGAGGGCGTTGGAAATTTGCTCGGCTTGGCGCAAGGCTTCGTGGGATAGGGATTGAACGGCAACTTCGTTGGTGCTTGTGGTTGTCGCCACCTGGGTGGCGGCGTCTTGCACCTGTTCAACAATCTTGCGTAAGTTTCCTACCGTGGCGTTGTACGAGTCAGCGACTGTACCAATTTCATCAGCAGTTACTCGCGCCCGAATGGTTAAGTCACCTTTACTGATTGGGTCTACTTCCTTCAGGAGTTCTAAAGCGCGTTTTTGTAAGCCTTCTTTCAACTCCCGTTGTTCTTGCGCCAGTTTGTCGGTAGTTTCTAGAAGCATTACTCGGTCAATTACCAGTCCAATCTGACCCCCTAACTGTTTGAAGAAGTTGACTTCTGCGGTTTGCCATTCACGAGGAACCGAACATTGGTGCGCCATGATCAAAGCAAAAGGTTGACCTTCATGGAGAATCGGCACTTCTAAGTTGGCTTTGACACCCAAACGTGCCATTAACTTCTGTTGTTCAGGGACAAGATCTGCTTCAAAGACATGATTGGTGGCGACAACACGGGCTTCTTTATACGTCTGGCGTCGTTCCTCAGACAGAGTGAGTTCTTCCATCTTGTCATTCAGGCTACGGGGCCAACCCATTGCCACCGATTCAGCCGCCACATAGCTGCTACCATCGGGGTTAAATTGGAAGATCATCACTCGTTCAGCCTTAAGGATTTTACGGGTTTCCTCAACCGCTTTCTGAAACAGATCCCGGATTTCCTGGGATTTCAAGGTGCGAGAACCTGTAATATCTGCCAGTAAACGGGCTTGTTCGGCAGCAAGTTCTTGTTCTTGAATAAATACCTCTAACTGACCCGCCATATCGTTAATGTTTGCACCCAGAGTCGCCAGTTCGTCATCCCCTTTAACCTGCAAGCGAGTATCCAAGTCACCTTGACCAATTTTTGACACCGCACCGGCTGCATCCACAATCGGTCGAGTAGCGTTCCCAGCCACGAACGTCGCAACTGCACCTACCATTAAGGCAGCACCACCTGTCCCTAATCCCAATGTCCAGAGCATATTCCGTTGCGGTGCAAATGCCACCTCAGTGGGACGGACAATAATCAGCGACCAGTGTAGGTTATACAGTTTAGCTAAGTCTTCTGTGGGAGAGTAAGTAATAACGTCTTCCCGTCCAGTTCGCTGTTCAACAATGGTCAAGATTTCTTCCTGGTTTTGTTGAACTTGACTATACGTCTTGGGAAACTTTTCCTCAAATGTTTGACCCACATCATTAGGATCGTCTGCAGCCACCACGTTACCTGACGAATCAATCAGGTGAAATTCTTGTTGTCGGTCTTGGGTTACACCGAAAATTTTATTCACTCGTTCCATCGGCTCACGGGTGCGGATAATACCAATGGTTTTACCTGTCACTGAATCCTTAATCGGTGCAGTTACATACAGACCGTACCTGTTAGTCGTTTCAGAGAGCCGTGGTTCCGTGATGTAGATCTGATCCGTTCTCAATACTTCTTGAAAATAATCTCGGTCAGAGTGATTTTCGAGAATTTCTCCAGAGTCCGATTGAACAATAACGTTACCCTGGAGGTCAAACACACCAATACTGTCGTAACTGTCGTACAGTTTCTCATAGGCATTGAGCAGACGTTCCTTTTCTTCCTTGGGTGTAATCTTAGCAAGTTCAGCATTATTCAACACCGGAAGTTCTGCCATGACTTGAATGTCACTGTAGCGTTCTGCCATGAACGCATCTAATTTGTCTTCCAAGTCAAGCGTGTTCGTTTGTTCGTTACTCACCACTTGGTCATACATCCCGCCACTGGCTGTGAAGTAGGCAGTCGCCCCCACCGCTAACACGGGTAATGTTCCAATGGCTAGGGCTAAACCAATCGCTTTACTTCGCAGACTAGACAGCAACCCGCGACGGTTTGATCGCGGTTCTGGCGCTTTTCCCATTGCCTCAAGTGACGACAATTTGGGTAGAGATTGATCAGCAGTTCCAGGCGTTCGATAGGGCATCGATGGGGGATAGTCACTGGAATAGGTTTGAGCCTCAACGGGGAGATTCTGCGAGTAGGAACCGCGACCATTGGTATCGTGATGGGAATTCGGTTTGGGAGAAAGTCTAGTCATGAATCGAACCTCTTTAATACAAAATACGGAGGAGTTGACAAATTGCTCAAAACTGGACTTATGAGAATTCACTTCCTACGGTTTGCCACCGTGCCTATTTCCATTGGCAGGGCTTCTACGATAGGATATGAAATCTGATAAGCCTTTTGGCGGAAAATCTAACTGCCACTAAATGCTAGGCAGTCCTATTCAATAATCGGTCGTGTAAGTTCAGTAAACTGAAACAACAATGAATTAATCGTGGAAAGGTAGAACACCCTGATTTGAACTTGATGAGTTAGATCGAAAACAGGGAAAACTAAACACTTGATCAGGGCGGGTTTAGTCGCATCGGGGTGAAAAAGCTAAGGGAATAGTGAAACCCGCCCCTACAGACTAAAATTGTACATCTCTACAAAATGGGATAAGCGAAAATTCATTGAGATTACCTATTGCCTCATACCTGTTGTCTTACCCCTTAAACAGATTGCTTGGGCATCGATGCAATAATCGCGTTTCCATCAATAATCACTAGCATTTCACCATTATTTTTCAACCAGTAGCCGCGCAAGAATGGCACCAGTTCTGGAGTCACACTAGCGGAGGGAGGAGATTGAATCCAATCGGCATTACACCATTCAATATCTTCGACTCGGTTTACCACCAGTCCTAACATTTCGCTGTTGGCTTGGGTGGAGGTTGACGATTTGGTTTTGGCTTGTAGAACAACCGCTGTATACGCTGAACCACTAGCGGCTTGTTGATACCAGGGTGTAAGTCCGACTAAATGACCTAAATCAACCATCCATAAGACTTCACCCCGCCAATTGTAAGCCCCCATTACCCAAGCTGGCATTTGGAAAATCGGGACAATTTGACCTCTAGGAATCGTCAATACTTCAGTCAGGTGATGAATGGGTAATAAAGCGGTGGTATCGGGTAACAAATGAAACCGTAAAAACTGTTCATTTGCTTGGGTAGAAGAACCCGACAATTGTGCTTGGGTTGGGGTAGTGGGTAAGGAAAGATTTGAGCTGAGTAAAACGTTGGACATTGATATTCTCTACAACTTAGGTAGTGTGAGTATCTGGCTCACGTACTTCTCCAGACGAGAAAGATAGTTACGCTTGGCGTAGGCTTTTCCGATGCACCCCTGTTGCTAAAATGAGATACTCCTACTTTCTCTCGTTGATCAGGTTCTAATCAACTGTTTCACTGTGCGTAAAAGTTCTGCCTGATCAATCGGTTTACCAATGTAGGCATCGGCACCTTGTTTCATCCCCCAAAATTTATCCATTTCGCCACTTTTGGTTGAGCAAATAACCACAGGGATGCTTTTGGTACTAGCCGCATCTTTAATATCCCGGCAAACCTCGAATCCACTCCGACCGGGTAAAACAACATCCAGCAAAATTACATCAGGTTTTTGGCTACTAAGTTTGGCAAGTGCTTCTTCACCACTGTCAGCCGTTAGCACCTTAATTCCTTCTTCCTGTAAGCAGCGCGTGATGATTTGCAAATCAGTTAAGCAATCTTCAACGACTAAAGCAGTCCCCATAGTATTGACCTCATGAAAAAATGAATGGGATTGGGTCAGTCTAGATTAATCATTAGATTTGGGATTGTGTTTCGATACATCTCAAGGTTGATTTAAAATCAATCCAGTAATGACTAATCTAGACTGAATGGACATTAAGCCTATCGCAGCGTCAATTGTTTGACGGTACGCAGCAACTCATCTTGATCAACGGGTTTAGCGAGATAAGCATCAGCGCCTTGTTTCATGCCCCAAAATTTATCCATCTCGCCACTTTTGGTCGAGCAAATCACAATCGGAATTTTGCGGGTATCAGCAGCAGCTTTTAAATCGCGACAGACTTCAAACCCGCTGAGACCCGGAAGTACAACGTCGAGAACAATAACATCAGGTTTGTGGTTATTCAGTTTTTCTATGGCGGCTTCACCACTGTCAGCCGTCAATACATTGATACCTCCTTGCTGTAGACAATTAATGATAATTTGCATATCGGTGGCAGAATCTTCAACAACTAGGACAGTTCCCATGATATTTACCTCACGTAAAATAAGAATGGATGGTTTTGATTGAATTTCCGTTGTTAGTCAGTGATTTTCACCTAAAACCACTGACTAATGACCAACAACACCCTGCTTAAGATGCTGGCTAATCACATTAAGTACAATTCCCGCATCAATGGGTTTATTCAAGAAATCGGATGCGCCCACTAATTTGGCTCGAACGCGATCAACAATGCCATCTTTTCCGGTCAAAATCACAATCGGCGTAGTTTGGAATGCTTGCAATTTGCGTAATTTGGCGCAAATCTCATAGCCATTAGTATTCGGCATCACCAAATCGAGAAAGATTAAATCGGGTTTACGAGAAATCAAAAGCGCGATCGCCCGTAAGCCATCGTCAATCACTAGCGATCGATAACCACTGGCGCTGAGTAGTTTTTCCATGGTGTGGCACACTAAGGGACTGTCATCCACACAAGCAATCAGTGGCTGGGTGGATTGTGTGGTGGCGGGTGGATTTTCTGAACTCTCTTGCTTGACGGGACTCGGTAAATCAGGGATAGAAATCAACTCCACTAATCCCCAGCGAATATAAGGCAACAGAGAACGAGTCACTTGCAAGACATCCCGCTTCATCTGCACCGCCACATCCCGCAACGTATGTTTCCCGTCTAAAAGTTTGCTCAGCAGGTGGTAAACCGCCTCTGACGTGCGGGCTTCCAAGGCTTTGGGTTGTCTAATCACCGGAGCCAGGTTGGGAGAATAGTCCGCCACTACATCGTGATGCCAAGCCTGCCATAACTTATCAGTCTGTGCGATCGCCTTTTCTACATCAATGACCGGAAGTTGGGTGGATAACGTATTATCTTGTTTAATTTGGTAAGTGGTTTGCTGGGCGTGGGCGATATCAAACAAAACTTCCGTAATCACTGATTGAATCAGGTTCTTCGTCTGTTCATGCGTGATCTTCTGTTGCTTTACCCATAAACTCAACAGGTAATATTGCCAAGAAATTTGACAATTCGCTTGATTGAATTGGCTTAAATCACGCTGTATGGTTAGTCGATCTAACGTTAACTGAGGACTGTGGGCGGCTATGTTTCTCAGGTACCGTCTCACTGGATGAGTGCCACCCGTGGCATACATCAGATGACCGTCGCATAGAAAAAACAACCATTTTTGCTTGTCGGGACTCGTTAGTATCAGATGACCGCTAAACCGAATCCGTTTTAATGTTTTAATGAATTGGACTTGTTTAGATGCGGTAAACAAGCTAAAAGAAACATTCGGCTGGGTTGATTTAACGGTCATTACGACACCATGTTTTGACGAATTAGACGAATTAACGGATATAAGACTGTTTCATCACACCCTGTTCAGTCTTTCTACTTCTCCTGATTCATTTCTATTCAATTAATAGCACTGTAAATAGGTTGTTGTGGGTAAATAACTCAGAGTTTTATCAAAACTTTTTTCCTTTATCAATAGAGGAAAATTGTCATACGTCATTTCTTTTGTATTACATTGGAGTATTTACTTCAGGAGTGAAATAATAATAAACAGGTTTATCACTAAAATAAATGAATTAACCCTAAGAATGTATCGTATGAAAACGTATTACGGTTTTGCTCAAATAGCTTAAAAAGAAAGAAAAATGGCAAAATTCAAATGTAAAGTTTTGTCTAGTGTATGACAGCCTTTTTAAAGATTCGATGAAGCAATGAAACCAATCCTGACGAACCAATCACCTTGGCGTTTAATCCCTCCTCTGTGTCTTCCCGGACAGCTTCAGATGGCAATTGACCAATGGCTTCTGGAAAAGTTTGTAGGAGCGGGTTTTACCGATAACGTTCTGTCGATGTCTGATAACTTGACTAAACCCGCCCTAGAGGTGCAGGGAGACGGAGGTGCAGGGGAGAGTTTGCCGCCATCCTGTACTAGGAGTTCTCCAGTGCTGCGGTTTTACACCTGGGAATCTGCGACAATTTCCCTAGGATATCATCAACGTCGTTGGTCTCCGGCTTGGCAAACCCTGACTTGGAAGGGAAAACCCATTCCCTTAGTCAGGCGTCCCACCGGAGGACGCGCTGTGTTGCACCAAGGTGATTTAACGTATATGGTGGTAACCTCAGGACTCAGTAATAAGCGCCTCGAGGCATATCAGCAGATTTGTGAATTTTTGATTCAGGGATGGCGATCGCTCGGTGTCGATTTGCACTATGGTAAGGCGGGACGAGAGTATCGCCACAATCCCAATTGTTTTGCCATGGCTACGGGTGCCGATTTGGTCACAACTGAGGGGTATAAACTGATTGGCAGCGCTCAGTTACGACGTGGCGACGCTATATTACAACATGGTTCGATGCGTTTAGAGCCAGATGCTCAGTTATTTACTCAAGTGTTTGGCGAACCATCTCCTGTCAATTTACCTCTGACTCAGCGAGGGGATGATTTAAGGCAAACAGTGATCGAAGCACTAACCCAAGCCGCCGCCGATTGTTTTGGTGTGGAGTTTGTTGTACAGCCGTTATCCGATCAGGAATGGCAAGAAATTTTAGCGGTACGGGGGTGTGGGGTGTAGGGTGTCGGGTGTCGGGTGTCCTTACTTTTCACGGGATCTGGAAAACCTCTCTCCAAACCTCTCTCCTGCAAGGAGAGAGGCTTTAAATTCTCCCCCTTCCGTGCAAAAAAAAGCGAAGCATCCTTATCAACAAATGACAAATGACGAATCATAGAGACTGGCAGCAATTTGCCTTACTTTTAATTGATGTGCAACAGGATTTCTGGAATCCGGAACTTGAGCAAGCGTTTCCAGATTTCCCGTCAAATATTGCTCGTTTGCTCCGCTTCTGTCGTCAAGAGGGACTCGAGGTGGTTCATCTGCGGGAAGTTTTTAATCCTGATGGTTCAGATTGGTTACCGCGATATCGGTTGCGGGGACGTGCGGTTTGTGTGCGAGGAACGCCGGGAGCCGATGTGTTAAGTGTGGCGGCGGCGCAATCTGGAGAAATGGTTATGGAAAAGCAAACTCAAGATGGGTTCCATCATCCTCCGTTGCTGGATTATCTGCGTTCTCAGGGAAAAAAATACATCCTGACGGCGGGATTGGTGACATCGGTTTGTGTCCTGTTAACCGCCGCTTCTGCTTCTCAGTTGGGGTTCTTGGTTACCGTGATTTCTGATTGCTGTGCGGATTATCCCGAAGCTCACGCGATCGCACTCCGTCGTTACCGAGGCTTTATGCTTGAGTTCGCCTGTCTCGACGAACTTCCACAACGGTGGGGAGAGTGGGTTGCCCAAATTGAGCGGTTAGGTTGACGCTGAGCGGAGTCGAAGCGTCAATTTTTCCCTACACCCCACACCCTACACCCTACACCCTACACCCTACACCCTACACCCTACACCCTACACCCTACACCCTACACCCTACACCCTACACCCTACACCCTACACCCTACACCCTACACCCTACACCCTACACCCTACACCCTACA
>NZ_JAVKEA010000184.1:0-28165 GCF_040221695.1 Coleofasciculus sp. E2-BRE-01
ACTACCGCCTGTGACCAATTCTGCTGCATCTGCCAGCGTACCTGAATCGGTTCACCCTTCGCCTTTTTCACCACATGAGCGCAAGTGAGAATCCATTCTGGAGCCACAAAAAAGCCTGTCCCCCAACCTCCGGGAAGGGAATGCTTCACCGTGCATTGTTGCAGCAGTGTCTCGACGCGACTAATGGTTTACGGCTGACGGGGTGACAAACTAAGTCAATGGTAGGCTGGGTATGGGGTATGGGGTGTGGGGTGTGGGGTAAATCGGTAAGGAACACAAAAGCCCATAAGAGGAGATAGGGTAAGGAGCAAGCACACCCTACACCCTACACCCTACACCCTACACCCAGTAGTACCTTCAAGTTCCTTGTCACCCCCTCAGCTTGATGGCAATAGTCGGAGGACATCCTTAGGGAGCTGCATAAAAATAAAGTACCAGTGAGGCAAGCTGAATTCATTAACTTAGCCAAGCTTCCTTGGTACATTATTTAAGTCGCAAGTCCCTTACTCAGTTGACACATGAAACCTATTCGCTCAAGCGATCCGCCTTCTACAATGAAAGCATCAGACCACATTCGAGGAGAACGTCATGGCAGCAGAGCGAGAATTTGATGATGCTCTACATGAAGCTGGCGTAGAGGCGGCTAATGTACTGAGAGAATTTCTGAAGAATCCACCAGAAGGAGGCGCTGAAAACGACGCTAACATCGTCAAAGTTAAAGTTGCGCTTCAGGTATTGGCGATCGCCAATGATCTACCCACTCCCCCATTTTTTATCGATTCGAGCAATCAAGCTTAAAATAGCCGGAAAATCAGTTCCTACAATTAATTGATAGACGTTTCGGCGGAACGTCTCTACCTTCTCCCGCCACACTTCGCAGACGTGAAGATCGCGGCGGGAGTTGTACAATCTAGCTTTGGCGACTTTTTCGATAGGGAATTTCAGAGTCAGTCAGGTTGGATTGGATAGGTTCGTAGTAACGGCAAGACTGACAAGGACCCTCTGGATTAACCGCACAACGCACAAGTTCAGAATTCGCATTATATTCACAACTCGCATCGCCCAGCACCCAGCGCCCATCAACCAAACTTTTCTCCGTCGGGCGCGGCGCCGATTGGACGTACAGGGCAATTTTGTGTAAACGATAACGCCCAGATTTTAGAAGATAGCGATGGCGACGCTCTAAAACAGCGTAGGTTTGACCGTTATAGTCAAGATAATTACCCGGTTGGGGAGTCCAATCTAATCGGATATTACCCAGACTCTGACGCGATTGCGTCAGGATTAGCTCTGCCGGAAGAGACTCTGGCTCCATAGTGATAGGTGTGATGATGACTACACTTGGATGGTATCGCAATCATTGTTGTCATTTGTCATTCGTCATTCGTCATTCGTCATTCGTCATTTGTCATTCGTCATTCGTCATTCGTCATTCGTTGACTCCCCCATCTTCCCATCTTCCCATCTTCCCATCTTCCCATCTTCCCATCTTTCCATCTCCCCCAGCTCCCTCATCTCCCCCAACTCCCCCGCGCCTCCGCTGGGGTGTGGGGTCTGACCCATATCCCTCAAATGGTTAGGATAGTTCATATTGGATAAAAGTGTTGATTTAATGCAACGATGAAAATTTCAGTGAGACTTATACCTGGTGCGCTATCTGATTTATTCGCTCAAGCTAGCAGTTCTGGTAAAATTACGCTCGCTGACCGATACGGATTAATGGCAGCATTGCTAGAAGAATCACTAACTGATGAAGAGAGAGACTCCCTAGAACGATTACTCCGCGCATTTCGCCGAGGGCGGATGAAGGTGGTCGATGAGATTTCTACACTAGGATACTAGAGATGTGCCATGGCACGTTTGTCATAGGTAAAGTCGAGGGAGGGTATTGCCCCTTGCCCCTCTCTGTTATCATTAATCGCTTTATTTCTACTTAAAGACTTGCGGCTTAATAATATACCAATCAAGCTTGGCTGAGTTGATGAATACAGCTTTCCTCACTGGTACTTTATTTTTACGCAGCTCCCTTAACCCAGAGAAGCGCCATTACTCATATTCGGTTGGGTGAAATTCGATTAAGAACAGGTTTTGTGGATTGGTTATCGGTTATGAACTCCTCTGGAGCGCGTCAATCCGCCCCGACAATAGTGTGACTTCACTCTTTTAGAATGGACAGAAAAAGAAGGTGCAGAGTTAGATTATTGACAAGTTGCTACGTGGCGGCTCGATTCGATTCCTTTCGGTTTAGTTGATAGTTATTTTCTACGACTTCCTATTTGCCACGTCTCTTTTCTTTAAGCCGATTCAACTTAATCAGGAGTCTTGGGGAATAGTATTTTGACCTTCCAATAATCTTAGATAGGAATAGGGTACAGATAGGGGCCAAGTAATTGTAGCCACAACGAAACAAACTCCACAGCTCAGTCTATCGTCTTCCGATAACGTATTATCTTCTTGTAAACAGGTAAACCACTTGTTTAACAAGCGCACCGCTACGACTAAGTAAAGACTAACTGAGCTAACTAGCATGATATGCAACATGATCAACCTACCTTAAAGAATTGTTGTTTCAGCGCTAACGGCTGGTTAAGTCCTTCGCTTTTTATCTAGTATACTGAACGATTTGCTTCTCAAAAGCCTATAGTACCTATATTTACACAATCTTCACTGTCGCATTTTTTCCTTAACTGTATCTTAATAAAGGGAGTTGTTATTCGTCGCCGTTTTGTGATACTCAGGTGAACTGAGTCTGGCAGTACGTGTCAAGCAGAGAAATGCAGTTCGCGATCGCGCCCAAATGAGCCATCTCATAGCCGTGGGTGTTTTGCGTCGGGAAACTCAAGCAGGCGGCGCGGGAAACATGACCAAACTTCATGGCAATAGACGCATCGCTGCCAAACCCACTAATTGTGGCAAGCTGTAAAGGAACACCAATCCCATTCGCCGCCTGTCGCATTTCCCAGTTGAGTCCTTCATCGTAAATCCCGTAGCCATCCTGAGACAACAGCACAGGTGCTTCCCCATCTTCAATCGGGTATTCTGAGGAGAGAGGGCAGATTTCTAGAGCGATTAAAGCATCAAGCGAGTGATTTTGGCTGAAATACAACGCTCCAATTGCGCCAACTTCTTCCTTCGCCGACGCCACTAAATAGGTATCCACAACCGGAGTTTTAACCTGTTCAGCAAGACTCAACAGAATAGCAACAGAGGCTTTGTTATCCAAGGTATAACTGGCAATGTAATCCTTGAGGCGTATGGGTCGCTTCCGGTGTTTACCCACAACCATGCGCGTTCCGGGGCGCACCCCAGCAGCGACAAGTTCAGCCAGAGTACATTTCGTTTCCACCCAAACCTCTTCCCAACGCAGGGGGGCGGTTTCCTGTTGTGCCTTTTGGGGAGATTCATGGGAAACATGACGTGATCCAAAGGAAAGAATACCACTCAGGGTTTGATTATCACCCAATAAATCGACAACGCCTTCCCCATAAACCCAGGGAAATGAGCCACCGAGTTTGCGGACTTGCACCTGTCCCTGTTCGTCTATGGATTTAACAATACCGCCAATTTCATCTTTATGGGCGGTAATGGCAATGGATCGCTCAGAGGTTTGACCCGGAATTTTAGCAATAATATTCCCGGCTCGATCCTGCCACGATTCAACCCCTAAGCCTTGCAATCGACTGATCAGAAGTTGATCAATTTCCCGTTCTGCACCACTAGGAGAATGATGCAGCACTAACTCTTCAATAGTATTAAATAAGTGGTCGTAATTTGAGGATGGCATGAAGGCGATAAACTCACGCAATAAAGGCGAATACTACTGACATAAGCTAGCTTCATTCGTAGTTGCGCTTGTAGTTGCGCTTGTAGTTGCGCTTTAGCGCCATCAACACCTCAGCGTTGACTATAAATCTATGGATGTATTACATCGATTTATAAAACGCTTACGTCAGTGCTATTCAGCTCAAATCAACCAACACCATAACATACTCATTCTCTATCGGCAATAACAAATAATTCAACATTGAAAGCAAGAGACGTTATTGATATCAGACACAAAATTACCATTCCTGTAGGGGCGGGTTTAAGGATTAATCTTTCTAGCGTGTGATAATTTAACAGGCAAAACCCGCCCTTCCTATCCCCTAACTGATCAGACAAATCAGGTGAGGCGTGAGAATCGTCCTGGTTAAGGTTCAGTGGTTGCCGTCTGGAAAAAGGATTGCGCCTCAAACCCTAACCCCTGTGCCAAAACTGAGTTAGGAAATTGCTGAATCCTTTGATTGTATTGTTGCACCGCCTGATTATAACGCATCCGTTCTACAGCAAGGCGATTTTCTGTCCCGGCTATTTCATACTGAAGGTTCGTAAATAATTGACCCGATTGTAACTGAGAATTATTGGCGGCATAGTCTTGAAAATGATTAATCGCGTCATTCACTTGTTCGACAGCCGCCACTTTTTGTTCTGGGGTATCCGCTTGTAAATAAGCCTGACGAGATTGCTGCAATAGAGACACGATTTTTTTTTCATGTTCGGTGTAAGCTTGAGTGACTCGAACTAAATTAGGAATCAAATCAGCACGTCGCTGCAGTTGATTTTCCACTTGCGCCCATTTAGCCTCAACCTGGGAAGCATGGCGAGAAAATGAGTTATATGTCCAGATACTCCAAACTCCACTAATCGCCAAAACACTTGCACCAACTATCGCCAAAACTCTTCGCTGTTTTTGTTGGCGTATTTTTCGCGATCGCACCTCTTGAATTGCCTGTTGAATAAACTCTCCTGGAATCTGAGCTTCTGAACCCGCTTGTATGAGTTCCGAGGCAGAGTAAGTTTGGCTGTTATTGGCATAATTGCGAGAGGCTAATTCCAAAACCTCTGGAACAATTTCTTCAGGTATTCCCCCGTTTAATTTATTCATGACTTGCTCCCATTTCAATCAACAATTTCATAAAATTACCAATCTCCACCTGCACCACCGCCGCCACTATCACCGCCACCAAAATCGCTACTACTGCTAGAACTGCTGTCACTTGAGCTGCTGTCACTTGAACTGCTGTGTGAAGTGGAAGGCAAACTTGGGATAGTTTCTATCTTCTCTTTGTAATAATCACAACATTTGCAGTCATCGATAATGCGAAGTTCACCCGTGCTATATTCAGTCGGAGATGTAATTGTTGTTGCACTGTGTTTCATTGTTAATTCTTGACATATTGGGCATTGTATGTAAGAACGAGAATCAACCACATAAGCCCGAATATGCATTAACGGCAACTGCATCTTCTGACTACAGGGACGACATTCCCAACCTTCAAATTTCACGCTACCTAAATTTCGAGCCACTTTTTCGGGTTTAGTGAGAGAGGCACGAACCAAGCTTGGCCGCACTCTTTTCAAGGGTGAACCACAATCGCTACAATGCCAAGATGGTGAAACGTAATATTTATTTGTTGCTAAGATGGCAAGTGGAAATCCAGTAACTACACTAAAAATGAACCAGCTAATTGCAAACTTTATATTAAATAATTTAAGAGAAATGACTACTAAGAATAGTCCCAGGGACAACGTAGCCAAAACTATACCCATATAAGCGATTAGATAAGCTTTCTGCTTAGGATTACTGACGCCATGGAGGCGCGATCGCCCCATGGGTTTGAGCAAAATTGGAGTACTAATTTTATTGAACTGGCGGTATCCTATCCATGACAATAGTATACCTCCCACACCGATTAACGCAATTGTGCCACGTCGAGTGGCACTTAGGGATATATCAGTAGAATTTGCTGACAAAGAATCAGTACTTTTACTCTGCAAAGTATTTATCAGTGCTTTCGTTCCCGCTAATACACCACCATCAAAGTCACCTTGTTTGAATCTGGGTGTGATCTGATTCTCAATGATGTTACCAAGTTTAGCATCCGGTAAAATTGGCTCAATCCCATAACCGGTTTCAATTTCAACGCGACGATCATCGACTGAAACCAAAAATAGTACACCATTATCTTCATCGGCTTTGCCAATTCCCCAATGATTAAATAACTCTGTTGTAAACGCTTTGGGTGAAGCTGATGGCGTTGTTTCTGCTACAGTCACTACAGCAATTTCTGTGCCATTTTTGGATTCTAACTCACTAATCATTTGATTAAGTTGAGTTTCTGTAGAATCACTGATAATATTTGCCATGTCCGTCACCCAAGTGCCATTGACTTGTTGCGGATTGGGAACATCCTGTATATTTAACGCATGACTCACACAAGGGAATAGGAGAAGCGCTAGACAAAATAGATTTGCTAAAATTAGGCGTTGAACTTTTATAACTTTCATAAGCATTTGTATCCAAAATTTGAAAAACTTAATTATGATGTGCTAGCTATTGATTGAAAACTGGAGAGGTATCAAGTCCGGATGTTGATTCAAATGTCGATGTCGTTTTGTTCAGGTCGTAATGACAACAAATTTGAGCAGAGGGCGACCCAACCTAATTGAATGGAATGGAGTGTTTAATTAATGCAAGCGGGTCGCCTCGCCACTCTGAACTACAGATGTTTTGGATTATTAATAAGGGGACAACTCGATCAAAAGAGGCTGCTTAGAAATCACCGCCAGCGCCACCACCGCCACTGTCACCGCCACCAAAACTACCACCACCGGAATCGCCGCCACCACTGTAGCCACCGCCACCATAGTCACCACCACTGTAGTCACCGCCCGTGTAACCGCCGCCTGTGTAACTACTACTTGAAGAACGGCGACGCGAGGAACGACGACTCGAAGAACTGCCATTACTATTGGCGACTAGAAAAATCACGACCGTTGGCACACCTAATAGTACGAGTAATGCCAGTAAAGCTTCTCCAGAGGATTTATAGATCTTAGATTGGGACTCTAAAGACGTAGTATTACTAGCGACTTCAGTATTCGTTTGAGCCGTCGGCAAATCGGAATTAATCGCATTGCTTTTATTTTCGGTGGCTTCACTAACAATTGCTGCTATTTCTTTTGCAAAACCGCTAGTCACGGGTTGCGAATTGGCAACGTTTTTAACCGTTAATGCTTGTGCGGCAAGGGGTGAAATAACTGTAAGACAAAATGGAACAGTCCAAAGTATCTGTTTGAGTTTAGGGGCAAAAGATTTCATGATTTCAATCTCCGAAAAAACTTGATGTTGATTGGGTTATGTGAGAACGCTTAAATTCTTGAATCTGCGTCGTCTGTCTCTTACTCGCTATTGAGTCTTGGCTTTTATGCGAGAGGTTGATTGTTGTAATATCTCTTTACAGCGTGATAGTGTCGATTAACTAACTTAAGGGTTAGTAGAAAGTGATGCGATCGCTGATGGCGAAGACAGCGCCACTACAAACCGATGATGTTAGATGTAAGAGTTTGTAGTCAGCGCTCAACTTGTTTATGGCACGCTTGGTGCAACTACGAACCAATATTGATTCCGTTTAGAAACCACCACCGCAACCGCCACCGCCACTGGAACCGCCGCCAAAGCCGCCACCACTAGAACCGCCACCGCTGCAACCGCCGCCACCAGTGGAACCGCCACCGCCGCCAAAGCCGCCACCACTGTAGCCACTGTAGCCACTACTCGAAGAACGATGACTACCAGAACGATAACTGCTAGAACTGCTATCGCTATTTAGGGCTAGTATCAGCACTCCAACAGGTACGCCCAATAGGATGAGTAGTGCCAGCAAAGCCTCGTTAGACGACTTATAAATATGCTCAGGAGATGTAGTATTACTCGCGACTACAGTACTCGTTTCAGTAACGACTGCTTTTGTTTCGTTGAATGTGCTTTCTTCAACGGTTAGGGCTTGGGCAGCCAGAGGGGAGAAAATGGTTAGACAAACTGGAACTGTCCAAATCATTTGTTTGAGTTGACGTGCCAAAGATTTCATTGTTTTAATCTCCGATAAACTGTTGATGTTGATGAGGTTATGGGGGAAATCTGTAATTTTTTGAAGCTGAGTTGTCTGTTTCTTATTCACGGTTAACTCCTTAGTTGTCTGCAAAAGGTAAATTTGAGAAATAATGTTGCACACATTTAGCAATCATCTGCTATCTAATTGAGGTAGTCAAAATCTGTAAGTCTTCAACCGGACATGATCTTATAAATCACTGCCACCAAAACTGCAACTACTAGAACCACCACTACTGATACCGCCATTGGAAGAACGCCTAGAATAACGATGCCTAGAATAACGGCGCCTGGAAGAACGGCTACGATTGCGATTGGCAACGAGTAGGACAATGATTCCAACAGGTACTCCTAAGAAGAGGAGTAATGATTGCAACGTTCCTCCAGAAAAGGTTTCTTCACTGGATAGTTGAGATGAAGATACAGCCGTCGTACTGTTGGTCGTTTTTCTATTCGTTTGGATGGTATCGGTTGTATTGACGTCATCGCCTAAGTGAACAACCAATGCTTTGGTTCCGGCTAATGTCCCGGTGTCAAAGTCACCTTGTTTAAAGGGTGGAGTAATTTTAGTTTTGATAATCTGACCCACCTGGGCATCGGGTAAAATCGGTTCGATACCATATCCGGTTTCAATCTCGACGCGGCGATCGCCTGTGGAAATCAAAAATAGTACACCGTTGTCTTCATCCGCTTTGCCAATCCCCCAGTGATTGAACAATTTAGTGGTAAATGCTTTGGGTGAGGCGGCGGGAGAGGTTTCAGGTACAGTCACCACTGCAATTTCTGTGCCATTTTCAATTTCCAACTCAGAAATCATCTGATTAAGCTGGCGTTCCGTATCCTGACTGAGAATATCTGCCATATCTGTTACCCAAGTGCCATTTCGCTGTTGAGGATTAGGAACCTCTTCGACGGTTAAGGCTTGAGCGGAAAGCGGTGAGAGGACAGTGAGACAGAAGGGAACTGCCCAAATTGCCTGTTTGATTTTAGTGGTTATCGTTTTCATAATGTATTTCCTCTAAACGTTGGAGTAAGTTCGCCATAGTCGTCAGGCTGCACCTGCTAAGACAGAATCAGTCTCCCCAGTATGAGATGAAGTGGGTGTCACCTCTGCCTCACATAAAAATGCGATCGCAGGCTTGTTAATGCACAGAGAGGACATTTGCGTGAGCGGCTGTCCCGGTTGGTGGATTTCTACATCCGTCAACACAATGAAATTTCGAGAATTATTGAGCATATCGGAGAGTCTAGAACGATAGCTGTTAGGAAGAGCAGAAACTGCCATATCACCGAATATTTGAACGTTATTTAGGGTTAAAATTTGGACTCTCATCGAATTCTTCCTCAAATTTCACTCATGCTGTCTGCTGACACCCTGACTATGGATCTGTTTGTTTTGCTCATTCTTGTGAGCTATTTATGTTATAGCCTCTTTAAGTGAGGCTTGTCAAGGGGGAAGTACAAGCTTTAAACAGCCTTAGGATTCAACGCCAAGCTAAAGCTCAACGTCCTATAAACACTACTGAATGGGAGTTTTAGTCGATTTAAACGATACAAAATGCCCTGGAAAGTGGAGGAATGTGAGGAATGTGAATAATGTGAGATATTGGTCAACGGCTACTTCAATACTGCAAGGCATAGAGAAGCCGGGTAGGGTAGTAGAGACGTTCCGGTGGAACGTCTGGAAGCCGGGGGAGTAGAGGAAGATAAAATCTTTAAATATCATTGAGGCTAACCATGGCAAACATCCCCAGCTTTACCCCTCAACCCACAGCCGATGGCTCATTCACCTTCTTTTCTGAAGCGTTTGGTGAATATTTCCACAGCACTCAAGGGGCAAAAACGGAAGCGTTGTTAAAATTTGTGGAACCTTGTCACTTGAAGCAAAAAGCCCAACAGCAGGTTGTGCGTCTGCTGGATGTCTGCTATGGCTTAGGCTACAATACAGCGGCGGCTTTAGAAACGATTTGGACGATTAACCCTAGATGCCAAGTTGAATTAGTCGCTCTGGAATTAGACCCGACTGTACCGCGAAGCGCGATCGCACATCATTTTCTCAGTAGCTGGAATCACCCGATTCCCGAACTCCTAGAGTGTCTGGTGACAACCTCACAAGTTAAAACGGATCAGCTTCAGGCACAACTTTATTTAGGCGATGCCAGAAAAAGCATCCAGCAATTGTCTCAGTTGAACTTTCAAGCTGATGCTATTTTTCTCGATCCCTTTTCTTCCCGTCGCTGTCCCCAATTATGGACGGTGGAATTTTTCCAGCATTTAGCTGAATGCTGTGCCAAAACAGGTAGACTAGCAACCTATTCCTGTGCGGCTGCTGTCCGTAGTGGCTTAATAACGGCTGGATTTAAGATTGGTCCGACACCCCCTGTCGGGGGACGACAACCGGGAACCGTGGCAAGTTTTGACGCTTCCACTCTACCCCCTCTCTCCGAGCGATCGCGTCAACATTTACAAACCCGTGCAGCTATCCCCTATCGTGATCCTCAACTTGCGGATCAGGCTGAGATTATTCTGCAACGGCGGCAAATTGAGCAGCAAGCCTCTACTCTCGAACCCACCTCCCACTGGCAAAAACGTTGGTCAGCAAAAGAGGGATGAGGGAGCTGGGGGAGCAGAGGGAGATGGGGGAGATAGGGGAGATGGGGGAGATGGGGGAGATGGGGGAGATGGGGGAGATGAGGGAGATGGGGGAGATAGGGGAGCAGGGGGTGAGAGGGATGATGAGGGAGATGAGGGAGATGGGGGAGATGGGGGAGATAGGGGAGCAGGGGGTGAGAGGGAGATGAGGGAGATGGGGGAGATGGGGGAGATGGGGAAGAATTGTAGAGACTTCTCCGGTGGAACATCTTTTGTAGGGGCGGGTTTTACCACTAACGTTTCGTTTTGACCCTGATATAACTAAACCCGCCCCGACCTCACCGTTCAATTATCACAAATGACGAATGACAAAGGACAAATGACCAATGACTAATGACTAATGACTAATCCCCCACAGGAACGCAGCAACACCGAGTAAACACAAGACACCAGATATCCCTGCTAAAGGATTATCTCCTATTCCCGTTATCCATATTGGTCCTTTTCTGGTATAAGAAATCAGTTTGGCTTCCTGGAGACAGGTTAATCCCCAAATCCAACCCGCATGAAGTCCCCAGGCTAACCCTAAACTCCCTTCATTCACGTACCGCGCTAGGACTAATACCATACCCATTAGCCACAATCCAGGAATTTGAGGGAGCGTCTGTTGCTGTTCCCAAATCAGATGTAATAGAGCAAAAATCAGACTTGATAGTACCGCCGCTATTGCCAGAGAATAGTCCTGTTGGAGTTCCGTCAGAAGGAACCCGCGAAACACTAATTCCTCGATTAATCCAATCCCTAGTCCTATTCCCCATATTGGCAGTCCAATCTGGGTCAATTGCTGCCAATTTTCTCCATGCCAATCCACCCAGCCTACTAGCCATTGTCCCGTAAAGCTGATTCCTAAACTCAAAATTGCCACGCCCAATCCCCCGACTAAGGATATCAAAATCCGCGTCGTCCAGTTCCAGCCATAGTCGGGAAACGATGTATCTTCTATCTGTGTTGCCCCCCAGATAATCAGGGGGGCAATGAGGTAAAGAACAGCGATGAATGGCAACTTTTGCTGTGCTGCCAAAGGCTTAGGAGGATACCATTTCAGTCGGGTTGCGATCGCGATGGCTAAAGGCAACCACAACGCAGACCAAGCCAGAAAAAAAACCGCGACTTTTACCAGCGCCGATGCGCTTATTAGCCAAATAATACACGGATTATCTGCCTGATCAAAAATAGCCATAAGCGCGATCGGCAAACGGTGAGGAGCTATAATTTTTACGCGGCTACTTTCATGCTGCCAAGGATGGATACTTTGCATAACCCATCCTTTTTAGCATGAACTGCCTCAAACCTCTGCGGCTTCTAATTCCTCTTCGGACGCCTCAGATGTATCCAGATCCACCTGCTTGAGATGGATATGCTTGTAGCCCAGTTTAATTTCAAACTCATCACCGGGCTTTAATCCCATTTCCTGAGTGTAGGTTGAGCCAATCACAATCTGACCATTTTTATGGACGCTGACGCGATATGTCGGTTCCCGACCACGACCATCTTTTGCTCCCTCTGGATCTAAGGGAACACCCTTCGCCGCTAATACCGCATCATAAAAATCAGTTAAGTTGACGCGGGTCTGACCTGTTTTACTTTCGGAGTAATAGCCACAGCGTTTTGCTGTTTCTCGCCGAGGCAAGTGAGAAAGCTCTTTTACTTTTTGAAGTAAGGCTTTCCCCGTTAATGCATTAGCTTGGGTCTCTGCCATAATTTCACAGACTATCCTTTATTTTTCAGGATGGTAAACGTCATTTGCTGCCAAGTGTATTTGGCTATATAAAAAATATATCGTTAAATCTCTGGTTTTGGTCAAGATTTTTTTGATCATTTATTAAAATTTCTAGGAATTTGAGCCATAAGGATTTTTCGGAGACGCCAAAGCCGCTTCTTAGGTTAAATTTTTAACCAAGATAGGACTCTGTGGCAAAAGATCGAACCTGAAGTATGTTCAGATCAGTGATCCATCTGCAGATTTGGCAGGTCATCTGGGAAAAATTTGACCAGACACAAGGGAGAGAGCATCTATCAGCAGAAAATCAACACTCCCAAGGATGAATGCTGAGTGACCGCCGATTGTCTTAGACTGTAGTCAGTTTGCTAAATATCGTGGCTAAATGCTCACGGACAAGTTGAGCGAGTGCCTTCTGGCAATATTTCTCATCTATATTTATGGGCGATCAGGAAATGAGGGGGTGATGCTCAATGGGTAGGTTGTGACTCCTGAGAAGGTGGTAATTTTCATATAGGTGTTGAGATACAAAGAGAGCATATCACTATGCAAGTTGCCTTTAAAATCATTCGACAGACTCAAAATACCTCCCCCACTATCGAGACTTACAAGCTGGATGTGGAGGAAGGAAACACAATTCTGGAGTGCCTGAATCGGATTAAGTGGGAGCAGGATGGAACGTTAGCGTTTCGCAAGAATTGCCGCAACACAATCTGTGGTAGCTGTGCGATGCGGATCAATGGTCGCTCCGCACTGGCTTGTAAAGAAAATGTGGGCAATGAATTGGCGCAGCTGCCCGAGCATAATCGTCCAGAGATTCCGGAAATCACAATTGCCCCCCTAGGTAATTTGCCCGTGATTAAGGATTTAGTCGTGGATATGCGGAGCTTTTGGGACAACTTAGAAGCGGTTGAACCCTACGTTAGCACAGCCGGACGAACCATTCCAGAACGGGAATTTTTACAAAGTCCCCAAGAGCGATCGCGCCTAGATCAGAATGGTAATTGTATCATGTGTGGCGCGTGTTATTCAGAATGTAATGCTCGCGAGGTTGATCCCACATTTGTTGGTCCTCACGCCCTCGCCAAAGCCCAACGTCTAGTCGCCGATTCTCGCGATACCGCCATAGAAAGTCGCCTGGAAAACTACAATCAAGGCACTAAGGGGGTGTGGGGATGTACCCGCTGTTTAATGTGTAACGCCGTTTGCCCAATGGATGTCGCCCCCATGGATCAAATCGGTAAAATTAAACAAGAAATTCTGACTCGCAAAGACAAGCAAGCCAGCCGCTCAATCCGCCATCGCAAAGTCTTAATTGATTTGGTCAAACAAGGAGGTTGGGTTGATGAGCGCAAATTTGGTATCCAGGTGGTGGCGAACTTCTTCCGAGATATTAAAGGAATGCTCAGTTTAAGTCCCCTCGGATTACGGATGCTCGCCCGTGGTAAATTCCCCCTAGGATTTGACGCCTCCGAAGACACCGCCCAAGTGCGATCGCTGATTGAATCCGTCCAAACCTTGAAATCTGAGACACCAGAGGAAGAAATTTTACCAAAATCATGACATCTCAAACACCCACCCCAGAAAAATCGACAACAGAAACCCCCAACCAACCCGAACCCGCTTTTGGGTGGACACCTTACGCCGAACAAATCAACGGACGGTTTGCCATGATCGCATTTGTGGCTTTATTGCTGATCGAGTTGATTACAGGTAAAGGTTTATTAGGCTGGTTGGGTTTGATTTAGTTATTCGTCATTGGTCATTGGTCATTTGTCCTTTGTCATTGGTCCTTTGTTAGGGAACAGGGAACAGGGAACAGGGAACAGGGAACAGGGAACAGGATAGTGTAGAGACGTAGCATGCTACGTCTCTACACCCCCATCTCCCCGACACCCGACACCCGACACCCAACACCCAACACCCAACACCCAACACCCAACACCCAACACCCAACACCCAACACCCAACACCCATCTCCCCGACACCCGACACCCGACACCCGACACCCAACACCCAACACCCGACACCCTGACTCATCACCAACGAGAATCTCGCGTCACTGAATTTCTGCCAATCGCCACCGCCCGTAAATTGTATGATCCGGTTTGTCCGGCTTCATAAGCGTTTGCCATTAATAAATAGATCCCATCCCTGGGTAAAATCACAGATAATCGGGCATTAGTACCACCACCGCTATCATCATCTTGGGCTAAATCATTACCATTGGGATCAAGCAAAATTAAATAAGAATCGATTTCCCCACTGGTCATATCAATTTGTACCTGCTGACCCGCTCTGCCTTCAAAGGCATAGATGTCAAAAAAGCTGTTATCGTCCGCTAAAACATGACTTCCTTGACCCAGCCGACCGGGAATCACTGTACCATTGAGGGCTAAGGGTTGAGGGGGACGATCAGTTGGAGAGGGGCTGGGCTGCTGCACCGTCTGGGGCGCACGTCCATTGCGTACAGCCGCCAGAAACGGGCGAATTCTATCAATGCTAATCGCAAAACCAATTCCCAAATTCCCGCCGCTAGGACTGCCCAAAATCGCTGTATTCACCCCAATTAACTCACCTTGAGAGTTCAGTAGGGGTCCGCCAGAATTTCCTGGGTTAATTGTGGCATCGGTTTGAATTAAGCCCCGTTGTTGGTCAATGCGGCTAACAATCCCGACTGTAAACGTGCCTTGAAATCTGCCAAACGGATTGCCAATGGCAAATGCCCGTTGTCCAACTTGCACGGGACGAGGAGCCAGAGAAATCGTCGGTAAATTGCTAGGAGTGCGAATTTTGAGAACCGCTAAGTCTAGACCATTATCCCCAAACGCTACCACATCCGCGCTCAGGCGTCTGCCATCCGCTAGCGTTACCGTAACCGTCGGGGAACCTGCGACAACATGAGCATTGGTGAGGACTAATCCATCGGCGCTAATAATACTGCCACTGCCTGTACCTTCTACCGTATCAATGGAAACCACTGCCGGACTAGCTTGTTGATAAACCTGAATATTAATTTGTTCATCAATATCTTGAGCCACTGCCACTGTTGAGCCTAGCCAGAGATTCAGCCAGTCAATTGGTGCCGCCTGGAGAGTCGTAGCACCAATCGCAGTCACAGTAGCAAGGATTCCCGATATAGCAATAGGCAAGCGTTTGGTACTCATGGTTGATGGTCATTGAACCTCAAGGTCTAGTTTTATGGTGACTTATGCTCAAATCATTGATCAAAATTATGTGACAATTTCTGGGGATACACCGTAGGAAAAGCAGGGGAAGCAGGGGGAGCAGGGGGAGCAGGGGGAGCAGGGGAAGCAGGGGGAGCAGAGGAAGCAGGGGGAGCGGGGAGAGAAAGTTATATCTTTGAATGCAAGGTGATATTATCACTTAGGTTTTTTTCCTTAGAACTTTCTGCCTTGGAGTCTTTGGCTATATGTAACAGAGATCTACACCAAGGAAAGTGAGCTAGCTCCTATATGTGAGTCCAGCGAATGACGTAGCTTACTTCGCGAAAAGCTAGTATGACAAATGACAAATGACAAATGACAACTTATTCAGCGCAAGGTCTTAAGTTGAAGCTGCGCTTCATTATATTGATCAATTCTGCCGTTGTCGAGATGTTGCTTAGAGGCTTGCTCTAAGTCGTTAATCGCTTCCATTGTATTCCCTAGTTCAGCATGGGTTAATCCTCGACCAGAGTAAGCAAAGGCATTATTGGGATTAAGTTGAATGGCTTTGGTATAATCGTCTAGAGCGCCAGAGTTATCGCCAAACTTTCGGCGGACACGGGCGCGATTGGTGTAGGCGACGCTGTTGTTGGGATTGAGTCGAATGGCTTGGGTGTAATCTTCGAGCGCTCCTTGGTTATCACCTAATTTACGCCGAATTTCCCCACGATTAATGTAAGCATTCTCATAACTGGGTTCAATGCGAATTGATTGGCTGCAATCTTTGAGTGCTTTTTGATACTCTTTAAGATTTAAGTAGGCAATACAGCGATTGTTGTAAGCGATGTGGTTATTTGGGTTCTGAGTAATTGCCTCCGTACAATCTGCGATCGCGTCTCGATAGTTTCCTAGGTTAAACTTTGCCTGACAGCGATTTGTGTAAGCCATACTATCTGTAGGGTCAATCGCGATCGCCTGGGTATAATCGTCTACAGCCCCCTGATAGTCTGCCAAATGAAATCGGGTTCTGCCTCGATTGTAATAAGCCTTAGCATCATTGGGATTGTACTCAATGGCTTGAGTATAATCTGCCATGGCTTCTTGTTGATTACCCATCGCACTCAGCACTAATCCTCGTGCCGCGTAAGCTTGGGCATTTTGGGGATTGAGCTGAATTGCTTGATCGAGATCTGCGATCGCCGCTTTATACTGGTTCAGTTGGTAGTTGGTAATTCCTCGATGGTAGTACGCTTGAGCATCATTGGACTTTCGTTGAATTAATTCGGTAAAGTCTTCTACAGCGCCTTGCCAATCTTCCAAATCGTAACGGGCTAGTCCTCGCTGATAGTAAGCATTTGTATTACTGGGATCAAACTCGATAAGTTTAGTGTAGTCTTCTATAGCGGCTTGATGCGCTCCCAAATCATCGTAAGCTATTCCCCGATTCCCATAAGCTAATGGGTTGTTAGGATTAAGCTGAATTGATTCATCAAACGCCTCAATCGCGCCCTGCACATTACCACTTTTTAGGTGTTCCACTCCCTGTTCAAAAAACTCTTGTGCTTTTATCCGGTCTGGATTTTGTCTTAGCAGCCCCATTAATCCTAGCCCAATGGCTAAACTTATTACTCCCACCAAAATGGGCAAACGCCATCGCTTCAGTCTGGATTGATTAGCCGATTTCGGCAATGCTTTTTCGGGAAATATTTCCCAATTACCAGAATCAGCAATGGATGTTTGGGTCGAGGTGGATATCAGGGGAGATTCTACTTCGGGTTCAGGGGGTTTAGCTGCCAAGGTTAGCATTTCTTGAAACCGGATTAACCCTTGATCGTCCTTGGGCTGTTGACCGGATTTTTTCAACGTATTTAAGGGATGATCGGGAACAAATTCTTCGACTAGATAAAATTTTTTATTTTCGACAAAATAGTTTACAATTTCTGGATTTTGGTTGGTTTGTGCCAACCGTTCCAGGGTTTCAGATTTATGAGTCAAGAGAAATTGCAGCCGACGAAGTGCCTGAGGATTTTTTGTGGGCAACTTGAGTTGTCGAATCACGCAAACCGGGCAATCGGGATGGCGAGTATCGGCGGCTAGGTAAATTAATCCTGAGACACCTGAGCCTAAAATCCTGACAACGCGATAACGATTATTGAAAACCTGATCGATCATGGCAGCCTAGCACCTGGCTTATCGCCCTAAAGCATCCGTTCGGGGTCATTTTCAGTGTAGTCTGATCCCAAAAGGGAACGGGGAACAGGAAATAGTCAAGTGAGGGGGAGATGGGGTGAGAGGGTGAGGGGGAGATGAGGGAAACAGTAGTGCTTTTCGTCTCGCTATAAGTGCAAGCTTTTCACCCATTCAGGAGGTATGGATTGCACTTATAGGCGGCTTTAAACCCACTATAACTCTTGATAGATAAGGGTTTCCGGGTTGTGCAGCAATCCCTAGATATAACTGGACTACACCCTCTGTCTGGTTAAATCGAGGATTAACTCCGCTAACTGGGGAGTTGCGCCAAGGGGTTCACCGAACTCAAGTTGGAGTTGAGGGTATTGCTGTTGTAGATCAAAGACAGATTGCGCGATCGCGTCTGTAATTCCGCCAGCAAACAGAAAATAAGGCACAATGGCGATATGCTGATATCCAGCCTCCGCTAAAGTAGCGACTCGTTGACTGAGCGTTGGTTCGATTGACCAATAAGCGTCGATTGCGCCTAATTGTTGGGCTAAGGTGGCGACTGGCTGGTTACCACCAGGACGACGTGTGCCATGAGAGATTAGAATTTTAATCGGAGCATTTAGGGGTGGCTGTTGATTCACCAGCAGTTGTCCTAAATGGGGATGTACTCCGATATGAGGTTGCAGGTTGATGGTTAAATTTTCCCCTAACCGTTGTTGTGCGATCGCGACTTCTTCCGGGATATCCTCCATCACATGTACTCCCGGTAAGAGAAATAAGGGCAAAGCTTGGATCTGCGGGTAGCCAGTTCTTATCGCTTGAGTCGCAAACTGACAAATTTGTTCATGTAAGGATAGAGGTGCTAGTTCTAACGTGGCAGTTCCGACGCGAATCCTCAAGGCTTGACTTGCCTCACCTTGACTCGCTAACTGCTTTTGGAGTAACTGTGCCAATTCCTCTAGTCCTCGCTGAGGACGTGGATCTCGGCTTCCATGAGCAATAAGTAGATAAGCAGAGGAGCTAGGCAAGAGTCTTAATCGTTAATAGGGATTACGTAAACAATTGTATCGTCTGAAGTCGGAATTATGAATTCTAAGGTTCCTGTTGCCTATTCCCCAATCTCAATCATCAATTTTAATTTTGTCCGACTGACTACCTATCGGGGTGATTCAGATGGGGTTGTATCGACAGGAAGGAATTGTTCTGAATGTGGAAACACCGTCTAAAGGATTTCAATGGAAATTTAAACCCCCATCAATGGAAAAATATCATCAGTTGGCGAGAGTTAAAATTTGTCCAGTTACCGTATTTCATTCAATTTGGAAAATGGTCGATCATGGAGAGAATATATCACTTACCGCTCTGCAATAAAATATGGCAAAAGAATATGGAAAAGACACTGTATTGGAGCAATTAACCATGATTGAGCATCACTACTGGCTGTAGTATTCCAACTATTTCGCTCAACTCGTTGCCGCCGTTGATGTTCAATCGGACAAGTAAGCGATTAGCATTGAATCGTTTCTTTCTCTCGTTTCAGGAATGGTAATGAAGTGGGAGAAGAATGAGTGGAAACGTAATTCCAATTTCGCTCTTGACGATTACCTCCTTTACTCCGCAAGAAACCCACTAAGTTTTGCAAAAGTGATGGCGTAATCCCTTGTTTCTCTGACGCTTTAGACAACTGAGCGGGTAAAGGCTCAATTTCTTGAGTGGGCAAAATACCAGCCAACAGAGGTACTTCCTCAACTAAACCTACAGTCATCAGGGTAAATGCGACATGCTGCACTTGTTCAACGGGAACATTTAGTTCTTGTGCGATCGCAGACAACGAAACTGTCCCTTGCGATCGTTCCCATACTTGCTCCTCTAAAGGATACAAGCGATAAGCAGGACTACCCGCCATGATACTAGCTAATCCTGAATTTGGAGCAGGTAGTTTATCATGGAGATTATCCCAATTTTTCAGTAATCGCAACCCTCTCAATGTGGCTTCTGTCGCTGAGATGCTCAATCCCGTCATTTCTTTGGTGGGTATGGGAGCGTTTGGGATAAATTTAAACTGACCTTCCTTGAGTTCAAATAAAGTACACACTCGCTGCAATACCTGATTCTGAAAAAGCTGCTTTAAATGTTCGATTGACAAGATTCCGTGATGTTTGAGGCTCAACCCCAAGGGTTTATCAGTCGGACATAGCTGTACAAGTTTTGTTACTACGCGCTGGCTCACTCCCATCTGTTCAGCAATCAATTTCACTAAACCTTGATGATCTAATTGATCTGCTGCCGCCACAATACGTCCCTGGTAAACCCAAATGTAATAAATTGTGTTGAGTGGTGTGGGGTCTTCTGGCAATGCTCCTAGCGTCAACACTCCAGTTTTCTGTCCTTTCTCTAGAAACTGGAAAATTTCTGGTATTGAAAAGTCGGATAAGGAACTGGTAATCGACATAATTGTTGAATTGAACGCTACGCAGGATAATTTGCTCTACTACTAACGCATACTACGCTTTATTGGCTTAGTTCGTAAGGTTTCAGCCGCCTTGCTTTTCAATTCTTTACTAGCCGTGAGCAAATTGTCGGCTTTTTGTTATCTGCTATACGAAAATTTGGTGATTTGCCGCCAGGAACCTGGCATTTAGCGCTAAAGGTTTGCTCTAAAATACTAAAATTTGTTAAGCTATCGGCTCGGTCTTTATTCCTAAGTATCTATACCGACTCCCAAAAAGACAAAGGGGATTCCATGGTGCTATTGAGTCTATCATCTTAAATTGACGCTTATCCTGCTGGTGGACTATCTCCGTAAAATCACTGAATAATCATCTAAGATGTTAGCGATTGCTCACAATCTTCAATCTAAACAAAAATCACAAACTCTAACATTGTAAAAATTGATACAGTTAAATCCTTGAACTTGATCAGGACGACAGCCAGAGGGAATTACCAGTGCTTGCCGTGGAGGATCGAACCTGCCTGCGATCGCGCAGACTTGACAGTTTTACCGTATAGAGCAGAGATAACTCGGTTTCAAGATGGCGTACTCCCAACCATGCCCGTACACCATCAATGACAGTCCCTCTATAATAAGAGCCATTCTATCGTATCTCCTTAGCTAGAGGTATCGGATTAATAAAGTTGCTTTAATTAAAATTAATCCCTAAACAACAGTAATTTGAAGCATTAAAAGGTAGAGTTTGATGGCTAGCTCAATTGAATTTAAATTATTCGCCCCTTACAACAAAAGCGCTGTATTAAAGGGATGTTTCTCGGATTGGCAAGAGATCCAGATGGAGAAAGAAGAGGATGGTTATTTCCGTACCTCAGTTGAGCTTGAGGATGGCACTTACCAGTATAAGTTTCGCGTGCAATCTAAATCCTGGTTCTTGGAACCCGATCAATGGGTTGATGTCACCGATCCCTACGCGACAGGAGTGATTGATGACGAAACCCAGAATGGGGTGATGCGAATTAAGGATGGACAAAGGATTGTTGATACCTACACCTGGCAGCATGACGACACTCCCTTGCCTCAAAATCACGAATTAGTCATCTATGAAATGCACATTGGCGACTTTTCCGGTGGCGAAGATGATTCCTATCCACGCGGTCAATTCAAGCACGTTGTTGAGAAATATGCTCTCTATGGAGACAACATTGATTTCTTCTATGAAGATCCCGAAGCCAAGGTTCTGGGTTACATTCGCTGGAATGATGAAGGATCTCAGCTAATTATCATTGCCAATTTTTCGGATAACTTCTTGGAGGGATACGCTGTTTCGCAAATTCCGGAGTCGGGAACTTGGCACGAGTGGACGAGGGACTATGATGTTGAAGTGGTTGAAGGCACGTTGGAATTGGACTTGGGAGAGTACGAAGCCAAGGTTTTAGTTTGGCAATGATATAGCGCTACGCGCTAGGCAACACCTCGGCTTCGCTCGGTGTGTCATAGGCAACACCTCGGACTTCGGCGTGAGCGCGGACCCCTGAGCCTGTCGAAGTTCAGTCGAACGCTTACCTCGACTTACTTCGGCTTGCCTCGACTTACTTCGGCTTCGCTCAGTAACACGCTCGGTGTGGAATATGCAGTAGTGAAGAAAAAAGTTGTAGAGGATATCAGAGAGAATTGTCCCAATCCCCAATACTGACAGAAGACCATAAGCCGCTTTTGACATCCCTATTCCCTATTGCCGAGGAAGATGGGGAAGGTCGCTTATCATAGTATATAGGGATGTATGTAGGGATTAAGCATAAACGACTATCTGGGTTGAAGAGGCTAAAAACAGGGCAAGCAGGTTCCTGGGTTATTCACCATTAAAAACCTGCATGTAAACCATGATTCGGCGCGACTTCCTCCCCAACGCTAAGATGGGGTATCCGTCGCAAAAGATGGATGAACAATCAACACTCAAGCCAGTTTAGACTTATAATTTTGACACCAGTCCCCACCTGAGCTATGTTAAACCGTTTCCAAGATCTATTTTCTAAGGGTAAAAAGGGTATCGGGATAGAATTAGCACCAGAACGTATTAGTATCGCCCAACTGCGTAAGCAAGGTCAGAGCTACAAGCTGGTGAGCCTTCATACCCACGAAGTCCCCGAAGGTTTGTTTGACGGAGGGAAGATTATCGATGCCGCCAGTTTAGCTGAACTGCTGACTGAAATTCTGGAGGAGCATAAACTCAAAGTCGAACAAGTGGCTACCGCCGTTCCCATGCGGGAAGCAGTGATCCGGATTATTCCCATTCCCGCTGAACTGGATGACCAAGAATTGCGAGATATGGTGCTAAACCATGAAGCGGGTCTATACTTACCCTATCCTCGCGAAGAAGTGGATTTAGATTACCAGATCCTGGGCTCCTTTATGGACGAAGATGGGATTGAAAAAGTACAAGTCCTGCTGGTGGCAACGCGCCGAGAGGTGACTGACACCTATCTGGATACCTTCCAACTGGTGGGGTTAAAGGTGGATGTCTTAGAAATCAACAGTTTTGCCCTAATTCGTACCATCCGCGAGCAACTGCGACAGTTTCAGCCTCAAGAAGCGGCTGTATTGGTGGATATAGAATTTGATAGTACAGAAATTGCCATTATTGTCGATGGTGTTCCCCAGTTTTCCCGCACCGTTCCCATTGGCACCTTTCAACTCCAGAGTGCCTTGTCGCGAGCGATGAATTTGCCGACATCCAGAAACACGGAACTTTTGCAGGGAATGACGATACCCAACACCCCCGTAGACGGCATTCGCACAGGCGCCACGGGAATTAATCCGGGAATGGCAGCACTGCTGAGAGTTTTAGGTGAACTCGCCGATGAATTGCGTCGTTCCATCGACTTTTATTTAAATCAGAGTGAAAATCTAGAAGTGGCTCAACTCCTCCTCGCTGGACCCGGCGGCGGAATTGGACAACTCGATGAATTTTTCACCCAACGATTAAGCTTGCCTACCACTCAGGTTGATCCGATTGCGGCACTATCCTTAGAGATGGAGCAAGATGTTCCCCCAGTACAACGACCCGGATTGGGAACGGTACTAGGATTAGGATTGCGGGAGGTTTAACCCTAATGTATAGTCTCGATATTAATTTTCTTAAAGATAGACCCGATTATCGCCAACCCGATAAAGGATCTGAGTCCCCCAAAGCCAAAAAACAGATTCAAATGGGGGAAATGACGCCGCTGATTATAGGCGTGATTGTCGGGTTACTGCCGCTGGCTTTAGCCGCCGGAATCGGTTTTTTGTGGCTACCTCAGCAAAATGCCAAGTTAAACCAGGAAATTGCTGAAATCGACGCCGAACTGCAAAGCTTGCAAGCGGAAAAAAATAAAATTAATAACCTGAATACTCAAATCCAAGCGGTGAGACAAGAAACCGAAGCCTTGGCAACGGTCTTTAATCAAATTAAGCCTTGGTCAGCCATTCTACAGGATATTCGCGATCGCGTCCCCAGCGGAGTCCAAATTCAAGCGATTGAACAAACGGAAACTGAAACTGAAGCGGCTGAGGGGACTGAGGGTAGCACCCCCTTACCCACAATTAACGTGGAGATTTCTGGCGTAGCGGAGACATTTGATGATGTGAACAACTTTCTGCTGACGCTAAAACAATCTCCCTTCTTTCAAGACGAAGAAACTCGTATCGTTAGCGCTCAACTGGTTGACAACCCGGCTGAGTTAGAAGTACCGGAAAAGGAAGATAACCAAGATGCTGCTGAAGTGACCTACGACCTGCCTCCAGTGGTAGATTATACGGTTCAGACTAGCTTGACAAATGTCCCCGCCTCTGAGCTATTGCGCGAAATTGACCGCAAAGGAGCGGTGGGATTAGTGGCTCGGATCAAAGCCTTACAGCAGATTGAGCAAAATCAGGCAACGGAGACACCTAGCCCAGCTCTAAGCCCCAGCCCCAGCCCAACCGAGACAACTACGGAGTGATCTAACTATGACTTATGCTGATCCAGATTTTATCCCCGTTGAAGAGCAGGAGGAAGAACCCAGTTATCCGGTGGCGTTTGGGATTACCTTCACGCCAAAAGTGTCCGGAATTCTCTTGGCTATTTTAGGACTTGGTGGGGCAGCTTATCTCGCCTGGAAAGTTGTGCAGCCTGCCTTGGTTGAAAATCAAGGGTTAAGGGCGCAGCGTCAAGAAAAAGAGGGTCAACTCCAAGATCCCCAAGAAATCCAGCAGCAGATTCAACAGAAACAACAGGAATTAGTTCAGGTAAAGCAGCAAAACCAAACAGTGACAGGTTTATTTGCTGATGAACAATCGGTAAATACCTTGCTGCTAGATGTGAATCGGTTTATCAAAGACGCAGACGGAAAATTGACGAGTTATGAACCTGTCCAAGTCAACGAAGAAGAAAGCGATATCGTTACCGATAGTTCCCTGGGAGCAGCCGTTAACGGCAAACTAAAACGCCAAAGCTTTAATTTAGAGATGGAGGGCAGCTTTAACGCAATCCAGTCAATTTTACGGAGTATTGAGCGACTACAAACCCTAGTTGTGGTGAAAGAGTTGACGACAGATATCAGCACACCACAAGGGCTGTTGGTTGATGACCAAGGTACGGTGACACCCATTGTAGAGAAAGATGAAGAAATCATTCCCGGTGCTCCACCGACTCTGACAACAAGCTATAGACTGGATGTGTTGATGCCGTTGAGTGAGGAACAAAAGCAGGCAGAAATGGAAGCGGAAGCAGCCGCTGAAGAAGTAGCCCAGTAGGGAGTTGGGGAGTAGAGACGCGCCATGGCGCGTCTGGGAACTGGGGGAAGAATGTCTGAACCCAGATTAATTAATTAATTTATCCCCATAACATCATTATGATTAAGGTGGTTTAGAGGTCATAAGTGAGGAGTGAATTGTGAGACAGGAGCAACTGTTCAGTGGAATCGCGATCGCGACTGCCGTCTCCCTATCGATAACACAACCCGTCTGGGCGGCGACGGCTCAAGTTACCGCAGTCCGGCTCAATCCTAGAGGCAGTAGTTTAGAGCTGATTCTGGAAACCCAAGCTGGAGATCAACGCCCCCAAGTTTTCCCAGTGAACCGGGGTAAGGATTGGGTGGCTGATATTGTCAATGCTCGGTTGAACTTAAGGGAAGGCAATAGCTTTCGTCAAGACAACCCCATGCCCGGTATTACCGCTGTTACGGTGAGTCAAATCGAACCCAACAGCATTCGGGTAACTGTGAGCGGGGATGAAGATTCACCTCAGGGTCAAATTCTCCAGCAAGAATCTCAGGTAATTACTCTAGGAATTAGTCCTGCTCCCAGCAATCAAGCCGCCGTTTCGATTCCAATTTCCTCGCCCTCTGGGGAGTCAGCGTCAATTACTCCACCAAAGCTACCCTCCTCATCCACTCAACCGAATAGCGCTAGGAGTAGAGAAAATGTCAGTATTCCCCAGCTAGGAAGCAGAAATGCAGGGACGCAGGGAACAGAAACAATTAACGCGGCTTCGAGTAATATTGCCGCTCAATCTGAGATTACCACTCCAGCGAATTTTAATCTTAATCCAGTACCAGAAAATCAACAGAACATTTCCATTCCGGTTGCTCCACCACTGAGGGAATCAGTATCAACGGTTCCGACTTTACCCAATCAAGGGACAACTCGCTCCACTTCAGAGTTCTCATCTCCCGCCACTCCGCGATCATCCCAGCGCTTCAATTCACCCCCAGTTGTTGCCCAAACCCCGACACCGGAAATTCCCCAACCCACCCAAGCCCAACCCACACCCACTCCCATCGTTCCCGCACCCTCACCCGATGTATTAGTTCCCGATCCTCAAATTACCATTGATGGGGTTCCGGCTTCACCGGCGGGGACAGTGCAACCTGTATCCCCTGCACCGCCATTCTTACCGAGAGCCGTTGCGCCACCTGTGGGAGATATTGCGGTGTCTAATCTGAATGCTGCCGCCAGCGAGATTGACTTGGGAACAGCCGCCGTTGTACCCCGCCTCTCCTTACGAGAAGCCCCTGTGCGAGAAGTATTGGCACTGTTGGCGCGATCGGCTGGATTGAACCTTGCCTTTACTGGAGCAGGTGGTGAGGGAGAAGCGGCTCAGGAAACAATTTCCCTGGATTTGGAAAACGAACCGGTTCAAGATGTGTTTAACTACGTTCTTCAGCTTTCTGGACTCCAGGCAAACCGTCGGGGACGTACTATATTTGTTGGTTCGCGGCTGCCTCAAGCGGCACGTAATGTGATTAGTCGCACGTTACGGTTAAATCAAGTTAGCGTTTCCAGTGCTTCTGCCTTCCTGGCAACCCAAGGAGCAGAAGTACAACAGGTGGTTACCCCGATTGAACGAGAATTCAATCAAGAAACAGGAGCAATCATTCGGGAAACCGAACAACCCGCTGAGTTGAGACCCCTAACCGTCAATCAGCCCGGGGAAGCAACGGGTGCTTTGTTGCTGAGGGGATTATCGGTTTCTACCGATGATCGATTGAATGCGATTACGTTGGTAGGTGAACCGCGCCAAATTGAACTGGCTTCGGCTTTCCTGACGCAATTGGATCTGCGGCGTCGTCAGGTGGCAATTAATGTCAAGATTATTGACGTTAATTTGTTGGGACAGGATGCCTTTAATACCAGTTTCTCTTTTGGCATTGATGATGGCTTTTTTGTGGTAGATAATGGGGCTGCAGTATTTAATTATGGTGAGTTTAGACCTGCGGGTCAAACGGACGTAACTGGAAGTACAGCTTCACCACCGATTATCGGCAACCCCTTTGATGGAGCCAATGTTTTTTTCGATCCTAATAATTTTATCGAGGTTGAGGGAGCTGCACCCGGTACGGTCATTATTGATGAACGAAATGGGACTATTCAGAGATTCGGTCGAGGTACGGCAAGATTTAGTGCGCCTTTCCTTAATTTAGACGATCCCCAGAACGCAGGAATCGTTGACATTACAGCACCTACAGACACTGAGATTACAATTGACCAAGAGGGAAACTTCAGTATAACCCCAGGGGAATTCGGTGAAATTGAACTTGAGTTGCCTTCCCTATTCCAATACCCAACAAGATTCCTGGCTGAATTGCAGGCGCAAATAACCAGTGGTAATGCTAAAATTCTCACCGATCCTACCCTCTTAGTTCAAGAAGGACAGACGGCGGGTGTGAATTTAACTCAAGAAGTTGTGGGAAATATTCGACGGGAAACCGAAAGCAGTGATAACTTAACAACAGTGACCGTAACAGCAGAAATTGAAGAAGCGGGTTTAGAACTGGGCATCACGGTTGATCGCATTGACGATAATGGATTTGTCACCTTAAACGTCAATCCTCGCGTCACCTCTATTCGTGAAACACAAGATCTCAGTATTGGAGATGATACCAACCAAATTGCGCTTTTGAACGTGCGTGAACTTAACTCCGGTCAAATTCGCCTGCGTGATGGGCAAACTCTAATCTTGACAGGTATTATTCAAGAGACTGACCGGACAACGGTGACAAAGGTGCCAATTTTAGGCGATTTGCCAATTTTGGGTGCTCTGTTTAGAAGCACAAACCGGGACAATCAGCGTCAAGAGGTAATCGTGTTGCTCACGCCTCAGATTTTGGATGACTCAGAACGTGGCGCGTTTGGCTACAACTATACGCCAGGGCGAGAGGCGCAGGAAGTTTTACAGCGCCGAGGGTTTCCTACGCAGGGGGGTTTTTAGACCATCGGTTCAGCCGTAGGGGTACGGCAGTGTCTATCCGTGTCAACTTAAGCTAGAAACCCCTCACCCCCAGCCCCTCTCCCACTCTGGGGAGAGGGGAGCAAGAAAGGTGTTATATTGCAGGCGTAGCTACCTACGTTTTTCGCTCCCCCTGTATTAGCAGTTAGTTCATCGTCAGAGGGCGCACGTCAGTCATTGGTGTCAACTTAAGCCACATTACCCACGATAGGATACTGGGTGTGGGGTATGGGGTGTGGGGTGTGGGGGGAGCTAGCAATTTTGCCTCACTATGTATTAAAGTTTCCTGTTTGGAAAAAACGTTGTGGATGAATAG
>NZ_JAVKEA010000185.1:0-31308 GCF_040221695.1 Coleofasciculus sp. E2-BRE-01
GCCGGATATCTCTGGGGAAAATGAGGGAGTTAAAGACGAGTAAAACTTTTCGGTCATAGTTAAATTAATTCCTCTTAATTAACTTCAAACTACATTTGCGTAACATTTACGCAAATTTAGTTTTTTTGTCCAAAGTCCAAATACGACTGCTCCTGGTATTTTGTTGTTTCTGAATCAGGCTAAACCAGAGGAGAAGAAGGATAAGCTGTTTTTGATTAATGCGAGTTTGGTGTTCGCGAAGGGCGATCCAAAGAACTATATTCCTGATGAGGGAGTTGAGCGGATTGTCAGCACGTTTTTGAGTTGGCGGGAGGAAGATAAATTTAGTCGGATTGTCTCGAAGGATGAGATTGTTCGGAATGACTATAATATTTCGCCTTCCCGTTATATTCATGTGGCGGAAGCACAGGAGTATCGACCCATTGGGGAGATTTTAGAGGAGTTGGAGGCGTTGGAGAAGGAAGCAGAAGAAACTAATAAAGTTTTAATGCAGTTTTTAGGACAGTTTCGGTAGAAATAAGTAATTGCAGTTTTTAGGAAGGCTTATTCCATCAAAGGGCATGGTGAAAGGCTTAAAGTAATTTTAACAATCGTAACAAGCCGAAATCGTATTATGACTTGGGAATCTGAAAAATTAGAAAATATAGTAGATTTTGAGACTGGAAAGCTTAATGCGAATGCAGCTAAGAAGGATGGCAAATATCCTTTCTTCACCTGTTCCCAAGAAACATTTAAAATCGACAAATATGCTTTTGATAAAGAAGCTATTTTACTATCAGGTAATAATGCAAAAGGTATTTATTCAGTAAAATACTATAATGGCAAATTTAATGCTTATCAAAGAACTTATGTCATACAAATCAAAAACAAGAATTTAGTGTCTTATGACTTCTTGTTATTGGCTCTTACTCTAAATTTAGAGCGTCTTAGAATTTTTTCGATAGGAACGTCTACTAAGTATCTGACACTCGGAATCTTAAAAAACTTTGAAGTTACCCTCCCACCCCTAGAAGAACAGCAAAAAATTGTAGGGGTGTTATCGCTGGTGCAGGAGGCAATTCGCCAACAAGAGCAACTTATCAGCACTACCACCGAACTCAAAAAAGCCACGATGCAAAAGCTCTTTACAGAAGGCACTCGTGGCGAACCGCAGAAGATGACCGAAATTGGTCTTATTCCTGAAAGTTGGGATGTTGTTAAGTTAGGTAAGTTTTGCAAAGTCAAAAGTAGTTCATTATCATTCAAAAAAGTTAGCATTTTAGGTACAACAAACAAATCTTTTCCGCGTGTTCTTGCAATTAAGGTTTCTGACATGAACACCGAAAGTAACCAGCGAGAAATCAATACTGCTAATCTTGAATTTTATCCAGATCCATCTAAGTTTAATTTTAACAAGTGTATTTCTCCTGGTGCTATTATCTTCCCGAAACGAGGAGCTGCGATAGCAACAAATAAGAAGCGTTTATTAGGAGAGAAAGCAATTCTCGATCCCAATCTTATAGCGGTAATTCCTGGTCAGGAGTTCCTTCCTCAGTTTTTATATAACTATTTTTTGAGAATCGATCTTACTAAATTCACAGATCCAGGTTGCTTACCTCAACTAAATAAGAAAGATATTGAACCTGCCGATCTTCCTATGCCATCAATCCAAGAACAAGAAGCAATTACTCAAATAGCTAATCTATTTGACTCTAAGGAAGGTCAACATAAAATACGTCTTAGGACATTACAAGACCTATTCCAAACCCTTCTCCATCAACTCATGACCGCCCAAATCCGAGTCGATGACCTTGACCTTTCCGCCCTCAACCTCGAACTTCAGGGAGGAAAACAAGATGCACTCGTTTGATGAACTCTGGGAACTCCTTACTACTCAAGATGAAAGTGTTCAGATTGAAGTTAAAAAAGGCTCAGAAGTAGGTAAAAGTTGCTGGCAAACAATTAGTGCATTTTCCAACGAGCCAGGATTAGGAGGCGGATATTTAATCTTGGGGATTAAAGCTTCAGAGGATAGTGACAGTAACCAATATGAAATCGAAGGAATAGAAGATATCGATAAAATCCAGAGAGACTTGACAAGCCATTGTTACCAAAAATTCAACATCACCATTCGTCCTGAGATTAAACCTGCTACCAAAGACAACAAAACAGTTTTAGTCGTTTATATTCCTGAAGCTCAACCGACAGAAAAACCTGTTTATATCGAGAGTACAGGACTACCCAAAGGCGCATATCGGCGTATTTCCTCCACAGACCAACGTTGCACCGATAGTGACCTGCAAAAACTTTATCGAGAAAATGCTTCCTCTAGCTACGATACAACCCCCATCCCAGAAGCCACCTTAGATGACCTAGACCCCCAAGCCATCAACGCTTACAGACAAGCCAGAGCCAAAATTAAACCCAATGCACCAGAATTAGCCTTTTCGGATATAGATCTACTCTATGCCCTTAATGTCATCACTAAACAACAAGATAGCTATTGTCCTACCATTGCTGGATTAATCCTTTTTGGCAACGCGATCGCGCTTCGGCGTTACTGTCCTCTGCATCGTGTGGATTACATTCTCATTGAAGGAAACGAGTGGATTACCAATTATGAGGACAGATATCAAACCATTGAGATTCGTGAGCCATTACTGCTGGCAATTCCGCGACTGGTGACGAATGTTCTCAACGACTTACCGACACGCTTTGGATTAGCTGAGGACAGCGATCAACGCAGTGACATTCCTTTGATTCCTCGGAAAGTGATTCGAGAGGCAATTGTTAATGCTGTGATGCACCGAGATTATAGCCAGCGTAGCCCAATTCAGATCATCAAATATTCTAACCGTCTCGAAATTCGTAATCCTGGTTATTCCCTGAAACCCCTTAACCGAGAAACATTAGGGGAGCCTGGATCGGTGATTCGGAATGACGCGATCGCAGCAGTGCTTCATGAAACAGGATTCGCTGAAACCAAAGGCTCAGGGATTCGTGTAATGCTAGAAGCCATGCTAGAAGCCAATCTAAGCCTCCCAGAATTTGACCCTGATCGTAATCGCGACAGATTCCAAGTTACCCTCTTCTCCCATAACCTCTTTGATGACGAAGCCTTGCAATGGCTAAAACAGTTTAAGGAATATAATCTAACAGATGAAGAAGCGAAAATGCTCGTTGTTCTCAGGGAGAAAGGAACAATCAACAATGCTATCTGTCGCCTCATCAATGATGTTGACACGCTTACAGCAAGTCAAAGCCTAAAGCGACTGAGAGATAGTGGTTTGCTTAGATCTCATGGCAAGAGTTCAGCTACATATTACACCCTTAGCTCTAAGTTCCAATCTACAGAGCAATCAGAGTCAGAACAGCTTAATCAGGATAGTAGTACATCTAATCAGGGCAGCTTATCAGGACAGTCTCCACAACCTAGTCAGGACAACTTATCAGGACAGTCTCCACAGCCTAATCAGGATAGTAGTACATCTAATCAGGACAGCTTATCAGGACACCCCTCAACCTCTAATCAGGATAGTAGTACACTCCCACCTGAGCAGCTTGCTCTTGAGTTGTTTCCTCCTGTAAAAGAAGAATCTGTTGAAAACCGATTGGCAAAGATAGGTAAACGAACTGCACCGGAAGAAATCAAAGCGTTAATTCTTGAGTTATGCAAACACCAAAATCGCTCCTCTTCTGAACTTGCATCTTTGGTAAAACGGCAACGGAAATATTTGTTAGAAAATTATATAAAGCCCTTAGTTGATGAGGGGTTGCTGGAATACACCATTCCTGACAAACCGAATGCCCCTGATCAGACTTACCGCACTACTCAAAAGTAAACTATCTTCATATTCCAATCATGCCTAAACCTGGAGAACATAAAACCGTCCAATCCCGAATCCTCACCTATGCTCAAGAAATAGGTTGGACATTCGTTCCTCAAGCTGAAGCTGAAACTAGGCGAGGTTTTAATCGCTCCAGTGGCAACATTCAGGAGAAAGCCCAACAAGCCTCCCTCTACTTTGACGATCTCCTCTATCAAAAAGTTAGAGAATTTAACCCCCACTATACCGAACCCCAAGGGGTACTCATTTCCCAACTGAGTAACTTCCCAACCAGCATTTATGGTAATCGGGACTTTCTCGACTATCTCCGCAACACAGGCAAATACTTCTATGCACCCGAAAATCGGGAACTTGACCTAACACTCATCGACTACAGTGATCTGAGTCTGACCAAAAACGTCTACGAAGTCACGGAAGAATATTCTGTCCATAACGGTAAACATGGCATAAGGGAAGATATTGTCTTTCTCATCAACGGTATCCCTATCCTCGTCATCGAATGTAAAAACGCCACCAAAAATGAAGCGATCGCTTTAGGTATTGATCAAATCCGCCGTTACCACAACGAAACCCCAGAGTTATTCGTTCCCCAGATGATTTTTACCGCCACCGAATCCATCGGCTTTTCCTACGGAGTCACCTGGAATCTGGTACGGCGAAATCTCTTCAACTGGAAAGACGAAGAAATCGGCAACCTGGAAGCGAAAATCAAGAGTTTCTGTCAACCCCTCTATCTGCTCAAACTCCTGCAAAATTACATTCTCTTTGCCGAAAAAGACGAAGCCCTCAACAAGTACATCCTCCGCCAACACCAAACCATAGCCGTCGAGAAAGTGATTCAACGGTGTCACGACTCCCAACGCCGTAGGGGACTCGTCTGGCACACTCAAGGAAGCGGTAAAACCTTCACGATGATCAAAACAGCAGAAATGATTTTTAAAGCCCCAGAGAGCAACAAGCCGACGATTCTGCTAATGATTGATCGTAACGAACTCGAAGATCAACTGCTTCGTAACCTCAAGAGTTTAGGACTTAATAACGTTCGCCACGCCAACCGCATTTCTACTATAATTGAACTCCTCGAAAATGACTATCGGGGCATCATTGTCTCTACGATCCAAAAATTTCGAGGGATGCCAAAAAACATCAACACCCGTTCTAATATCTACATCCTCATTGACGAGGCACACCGCACCACTGGCGGGGACTTAGGGAACTACCTCATGGCGGGACTACCTAACGCTACCTTTGTGGGCTTCACGGGTACACCCATCGACCAAACCAGCTACGGTAAAGGTACGTTTAAAACCTTTGGTATCGAAGACGATGATGGATATCTCCATAAATATTCGATTGCCGAAAGTATCGAGGACAAAACCACCCTCCCCCTCTACTACAACATTGCTCCCAATGAGATGCTTGTCCCGGCTCAAGTTATGGACGAGGAATTTCTCAACCTAGCCGAAACCGAAGGCATTAATGATATTGCCGAACTCAATAAAATCCTCGATCGCGCCGTCAACCTGAAGAACTTCCTCAAAGGGGATCAACGAGTTGATTCTGTTGCCAAATATGTCGCTGAACATTATACTCAAAACGTTGAGCCCTTGGGCTATAAAGCCTTTATGGTAGCTGTAGATCGTCCGGCTTGCGCTAAATATAAACAAGCCCTAGATCGCTACTTACCCCCCGACTATTCCGCCGTTGTCTACACCGGAAACAACAACGACACGCCAGAACTTAAAGCCCACCACATCGACGGCAAAACGGAAAAACAACTCCGTGAAAATTTCGCTAAATTTGGGGAATATCCCAAAATCCTGATCGTTACAGAGAAACTCCTCACAGGGTTTGATGCACCTCTGCTCTATGCCATGTATCTCGATAAGCCCATGCGAGATCATACCTTACTCCAGGCAATCGCCCGTGTTAACCGTCCCTATGAAAACGAAGATCACGATATGCTCAAACCCCACGGCTTTGTCTTGGATTTCGTTGGTATCTTCGATAAATTAGAAAGAGCGCTTGCCTTTGATAGTAAAGAAATTAACGCGATTGTCAAAGACCTAAAACTGCTCAAAACTCTATTTAAGAATAAAATGGAGGAGCAAGCCCCGACTTACTTAGATTTAATCCAACACAACTTTAACGATAAAGACGTAGATAACATCATAAACCATTTCCGTGACCAAGAGCGCCGGAAAGCCTTTTTTAAAGCCTATAAAGAGCTAGAGATGCTCTATGAAATTATCTCACCCGATGCCTTCTTGCGTCCCTATATCGACCCCTACACCACCCTGTCCTCTATCTATAACCTGGTTCGCCAAGCCTATACCAAGCGGGTTTACGTCGATAAAGCCGTACAACGCAAGACCGACGAACTGGTACAAAAACATATTGGCACAACCGCGATCGCAGCCATCACTGATTTTGTTGAAATCAACACCCAAACCCTGGAAGCAATTCAAAATAAACCCACAGGAGCCACCACTAAAGTTATTAACCTGATCAAGAGCATCGAAAAGACTGCTGAAGACAACAGCGATGATCCTTTTCTCGTGGCAATGGCAGAACGGGCGAAATCTATTCAAGATAACTTTGAGAACCGCCAAACCAACACCCAAGACACGTTAGACCTTCTGCTGCAAGAAATCAAGTATAACGAACAGCGTAAAAAAGAACAGGCTGAACGAGGGTTCGATAGCCTCACTTACTTTGTCTATCAAACCCTTGAAGATGCCGGAATGAGCGACCCTGACTCTGTTAGTCATCAGATAAAACAAGCCTTCATCGAGCATCCCAACTGGCGCACCAGCGAGGCAGAATTACGCGAATTAAGACAAGAAGTCACTTTTGCCATTTATGCTGAAATGGATGACTTAGATCAAGTAACAGCCGTTGTCGATCAACTTTTTAGGCTCCTGAGCCAAGCCTATGACCTCTAAAGACAAAGCTACATTTAAAACCAAAGTCTGGCAGTGGGCAGAAAAGCTTGATGTTCAAGTCCAGTCGATTATGTTTCGCTCAATGCGAAATAAATGGGCATCCTGTTCCTCTGCTGGACGCTTAACTTTCGATACCTCCTTATTGGAGTTACCCCCTCACCTGCAAGATTACGCCATTGTCCACGAACTCCTACACCTACAAATCCCCAATCACGGCAGGCTGTGGAAGTGTCTGATGCAGGCATACCTGGGAGATTACCAATCTTACGAGCAAGAGTTAAAACAAATTGGGCGTGAGCAGTTGGGTTGAATAGGAGCGCGATCGCATTTGCCTAAACGAAGAGATGCGATCGCTCATTCCGTTGTATGCGTAGTCACCCCTGAAGGGGCGCACGTCTATGCACCCCTACTGTCTTAATGTTTGGGTTGGTGGCGTGCTTATCCTATCGGTGATTACTTGCTTCTCTTTCTCGCGCCGCCGTTTGAAAAAATTGACTGTATTGTTGATGACCTTTGTGAAAGATAAAGTTTAAGCTTAAAGGCTCATCGACATCACGAATATCACCGGGACCTTCGAGTACAACAATTTCATCGCCAGAGGTTTCATGCTGACCAATTTTCACCGGTTTTCGATTTTTGACTTCACCTTGGCTACTATCAATATAGACAATAATATTGCCTGTATCCAACTCACGACCAATCGTTTGAATCAGTTGTAAAAAGTTGCGATCGCTCCCGCCTCGTCGAACCGTCAGTTTCCCCTGTACCTCTTCCACCGAGCTATTTACCGTATCTCCGACGCCAATCATCAGCGGCATTTCTTTCGGGTCGAAATTCGCTTTAACTAACGCCAGTAATTCCTCTAGGGTTTTGGGCGCTTGTCGCACATTAAAGTCTTTCCCTAAGGGATAGGAACCCGTCCGTTGAAAGTAATAACGATTTAAAATCGCTAACACACCCGCCTCTTTAATCGCCCCTTGCAGCATAAACTGAAAATCAGTGGTTCCCGAATCCTGCGCTTGTGCTGGGCGTAAGAGTTCTTGTCCGTTTAAATCTCTGCCTAAGTTGGGAGCATAATGAACAAAAAACGAATCGCCTAACCCTTTAAGTTGTGCCTCTTGTAACAGTTCTTGCATCAGATTTTGCATATCTTTTTGCAAGTCCATATAAATTTGCGGGTATTGGCGCAGTTGTTCATAAAAGGTATTCAGATTGGCACTAGGGGAAGCCTTATTTTCCAAAACAGAAGCCTGAATACAGTTCTCCAACTTGTCAATTTCTGCGGCAGCACTCCTTTGCTCAAAAAAGCGGCGTAACCGTCGTTTAATTGTCTGCGGAACTTCGGCTAAAAATTCTAATTCTGCTTCACTGACACCAGGATGAGAGACATTCCCTTTGCGATCTTGCCATTGCACACCGCCACCTGCTAGACCAGGGAGATATAGCCCCTTTGCCTTAACCTCAGCCGGATTGCCAAAGGCGCGTTCAATAATACCATTGACTCCTCTTTCTCCAATATGTTCTCCGTTAGTCAGGACATAAAAATGACCATCAAACGCCTGGGTTGCTTTGACATAGTTTCGGTCAATCACTCGCGTTAATGGGTCTTTCACCAGTCCCATACAGACGCCATCTAAATCTTGGATAATTAGAATATTTTCTACATTGATTAAAACATCGGCAAGGACTTCCGTCTTTAACGATAAAGTATGCTCATGGGGGAGAAGTTGAGGAGAAGCACTCATTGATAAATCGCTGATGACAAACAGTTCATATTCTATCGTTCATGGTTCATCCTTCAGCGATAATTCTCTGACTCTGCCACTCTAGCAATACAGCGTGACACTGGAGACAGGTTAACTCTTGCAGGAGGGAGTGAATCCCAGCGGATGTGGTGGGGTAGGTGATGCCGATTCGGTTAGAGTTTACGGCGACTGTGGGGTCAAGTTCAGCAACGAAACCATAGAGAGATTGGTTCGAGAAGGAGCTATTGATTGCCCAGCCTGTAGAATTGAGAGGAGTTAGGTTTGCGATCGCGTCTTCAGAGACTCCTAATTCCCGGCTTACGATTCCGGGAACGGCGGCGATGGGGGTTTGTTCAGGATTGACTCGTCCACCGGGAAAATCCAGCGTCGCTTCTCCGACACCAGGGCGATAGGTTGGTGCAGGAAGCAGAAATTTACCCGCCTGAATCGTGACGATGACAACTGAATCGGCTTTTTCGACTCGCCAATAGTCAAGAATTTGCCCTTGGTCATCTTGTAGGCGTTCACCGATTAGAGTAAGCCATGGGGAACGGATTTCCACGAAACGGTCTAAGGTTTGCCACGGGCGAGATTTATTCATAAAACATTGGACTTTGGACAAAAAAATAAATTTGCGTAATTTATTTGCCAAGGTATTTGGGGCAGAGAAATTAGATGTAGGGGCGGGTTTAGGGAATCAATTGTAGGAACGGGTTTAGGGACAATTGTAGGGGCGGGTTTAGGGAATCAATTGTAGGGGCGGGTTTAGCGACTAAAGACAATTATCCACCAATAACGGAACAACAAAACCCGCCCTCCTCACCACTAACGGAGCAACAAAACCCGCCCTCCTCACCACTAACGGAGCAACAAAACCCGCCCTCCTCACCGATAACGGAACAACAAAACCCGCCCTCCTCACCGATAACGGAACAACAAAACCCGCCCTCTTCACCACTAACGGAACAACGAAACCCGCCCTCCCCGCCGATAACGGAACAATAAAACCCGCCCATTTCCCCACCGAAATACAATCGATTAATCCCAAACTGGACAACCAAACCCACCTTATTCTCAACCGCGATCGCACTAAAAAAATGTCAAAATTGGGACTTTAGGGGATTGGTTAGGTGAAAGATTGGGGCAGGGCGGGTTTTGTAGAAAGGTGATTGGTGGCTCCATTAATTTTGTCCCTAAACCCGCCCCTACATTGGGTTTTATGTCCCGATATCATATTTTCTGAAACTTCAAACCATTGCACCACTATCAGAGAAAATGTATCATTACTCCCCCAACTCCCCCAGTATTTCCACGCCCACTGCACTACAGCACTCTTAAAATACTGGGAATACTATCAACCGCTTCTAACGCCTGAATTTCGGCTAAGGCTTTGCGGAAGTTTCCTTCCCGGACATCATGGGTGACAACCACAATTTCGGCTAACTCGTTCTGGAAGCCAATTTGTACCACTGACTCTAAACTCACCCCATGATTACCAAAGCTAATCCCCAGATGACCAATCACACTGGGTCGGTCTTTGGTCATAATCCGGGCATAAAATCGAGTGACTAATTCTGAAATTGGGGCGATGCTGCAATAGTGCTGATGCACACAACTTAATAAAGGATGCAGGTGATGGGTTTCTCCCGCCGTTTTCAACACCGCCGCAATATTCAGAATATCCGATACCACCGCACTCGCCGTGGGCCCTGAACCAGCACCGGGACCAAAGAACATCACTTGTCCCAAGGGTTCCCCTTCCACCAAAATCGCGTTGTAAACCCCATGAATACTCGCCAGGGGATGGGCTTGGGGGACGAGAGTCGGGTGAACCCGAATCTGTAGCATTTCGGATTCGGGTTCACTGGTGGCAACCCTCGCCTCTCGCTTGGCTACCGCCAGGAGTTTAATCACAAAGCCTAAGTTCTGGGCGTAGGCGATATCGGCGGCGCTGACTTGGCGAATGCCTTCACAGTGAACGTCTTCTAACTTAATCCGTCCAGCAAAGGCTAAGGAGGCGAGGATAGCAATTTTATCAGCGGCGTCTAACCCTTCAACATCGGCGGTGGGATCAGCTTCGGCATAGCCTAATTTTTGGGCATCTGCCAGAATATCGGCAAATTCTCCGCCCTCGCTTTCCATGCGGGTGAGAATGTAATTGGTTGTCCCATTGACAATCCCGGTAATGCTGTGAATTTGATTGACCCCTAAGGACTGTTTCAGGGGTTGAATCACTGGGATACCGCCGCCCACCGCCGCTTCTAGGAGAACATAGACGCCTTTTTCTTCGGCGGCGGTAAAGATTTCTGCCCCATAGCGGGCGATTACGGCTTTATTGGCGGTGACGATATGCTTCCCGTAGGAAATGGCTTTGAGGATTAGCGATCGCGCGGGTTCTAATCCCCCTAGTAATTCCACGATAATATCAATCTCTGGGTCAGTGACAATTGACTCCAAGTCCGTCGTCATCACTTCAGGCGGCACTTTCACTGATCGCGGTTTATCGAGCGATCGCACGCCGACTCGATGAATGTCAATCGCTTGCAGCAGGGGATTTCGACCCGTGGGGTCTTGTAAAATTTTTGCTGTTCCCGTACCAACTGTTCCCAGTCCCAATAAACCGATTTTAAAAGCCACAGCTATTATCCTAAAATTTTAAGCATTACAGAAAAGGGGTCATTTGTTCAAGACATAATGTGAATCCTTGATCGAATTCGGCGCGAAGATCCCAACTCTAACCGTTGAGGGTTAGTTGAGAAGGATGTCATTCAAACCACCCTTCATCCACATAATTAATTTGGGCAAAGGGACTCAACGCTGACAACACTTGAGTGCCGTAACTGCGATGGTTAACCCGATTGTCTAATAAGGCAACAATCCCTTGAGAGTCTCGCACTGGTGCAACTGCCCGTTGTAATTCTCGCAACGCCGCAGGTAATAGATATAAGCGAAACCAGTCTAACCGTCGCTGTTTGTAGTACGCCACTTGACCTGCAACCCAAGGGTATTCTAGGGAGGGTAGGGGTAACGTGGCAATAATTAACAGTTGGGGAGAGGGTAAAAACTGTTGCTGAGAGCGCCAGAATTCCCAACCGCAAACTAGAATACCATTTTCCTCTAGCTGGGTCTTTTCCACCTGGACTCGCGACCCAAATTCAGCGGCTAAAACTGCCCCTAACTGACTTTTCAGAGGGACATCTCCGACTAAGATGACGATCGGTGTTTTCACCTGATGACTTGCCCCTAAAAGCGTTCGCACTTGTTGAAACAAGGCATTTCGGAAGCGGGGCGTATTCGGCATCGGTAGCCTATCGGGTAAATAAAGCTGAATTAGTTTGCTGTGGCGGTCAGGCGAGAATTTTAAGCAGGTTAACTCTCCTAAACCCAGTTGTTGACGGTAAACGTCCGCCGACGCCTCCAAATCTAGCGCCCCGCCAATTAAGACTATCGGTTGTTCTGACCAGATGCGGCTGAGGGATGTTGCTACTTCTGTGGGTTCACAATACAGGGAAAATTGACCCTGCGATCGCTCAATCGCTGCCCAGGTAAACTGATTGGATGATTGCCAGCACCGCCAAAACTGTTTCCAGGCGGGTGGCAGATAGGCAGACTCCCCACCATTTGCCGATTGTAAGACCTCAAACAACTCCTGGATGACAGCTTGTGCGCCCGATTCTATCAGATAGCAATCATAAGGATTGGTTGGACGCTCAAATAAGCGTTTGGTTAGCCGCACCCGCCGATCCCGAATCCAATCTGCCTTTTGCGGATGGGCTAACATCAGGTCATGCCAATGTTGAGGCTGAATCGTACTCTTGAGTTGATCGCGTACCCAGTCGTCTAAATCGTCCGCTTGGTCAATGAGGGTGGGAATACCTTGAGGAAACGCCCTTTTGTCTCCCAAACGGTCTGCCAACCATGCTTCGGGAGTGGTAATTAGCAGTCCTTGAAAATGCTCATCTGGGAACCTTTCACCAACGTGAATTGCCTTATTTGTACCCATCCATTCTTGCAAGCTGGGAATTTCAACCTGTAGCAGCCACGTTTGGACTGACACAGGTGCAACAATAATCACGGGTTCCTGCCAGATTAAAGCAGGTGCCAAGTAACTCAGACGATAGGGTTCTTGGGGACTTCCCGTTTGAATTAATGCAGAACGCCCCAAGCGCAAAGCCCGCGCTACCAGCCGCGCCATGGTTAAATGGTGGGGCCAGTTGGGTTGACCTTGCTCTCGCAGAAAGGCACGTAGAGAGGAATGGACTTCGACTTCAATCACGTTAATCTCGTGTCTGAATGTTCCCAGAACTATAGACAGCTATTCTGATCTTGCCTCAACCTGAGGATGAGTCCCTTGGACTGGATTTTGGAACTTATCTAGTTTGACATAAGAATCGAGGATTAGGTCTACCAGTACCAGTGCGTTAACCCCCCCAACCATTACCATTGGAGTTCCCGAACCTTCCACCGGAGGAGTCTCTACGAGTTGAGCAGGGCGGGTTTTGTAGCCAAGCTGGGGATAACAATCAATATTAGTCCCTAATAAACCCGCCCCTACATACAGACGCCATGGCACGTCTCTACATGAATCCCTCATCTTCCCTATATTTCCTATCTTCCCCTGCTCCCCATCACCCCATCTCCCCTAATTGAGAGGTGAGTAGACTAACTGCGCCAAGGTTGCTTCCATTACCGCCGTGGTTTGCCCAGAAACAGTAAATACCACCGCTTCGCGATAGACACGTTGGGCGGCGTGGGATTGAAGATTGGCTGCACCACTGGAGACTGTTACCGCCGCATTGGTACACCGCCCTGCTAGGTTAATTGCCCACGCCCTTAGCTGTAAGGATTGGGGACGTTTTTTCCCCATGTAGGGGCGGGTTTCACTATTATCATTTGTGGTCACCCGGATGTTTCTAAACCCGCCCTCATCTCCCCTATCTTCCCTATCTCCCCCATCCTCGGTGTCAGCAGAATTGGCTGATAATGCGGCGATCATTGCGGCTTCACAGTCGCAGACTTCAGCGGTGAGAGCATTAAAAGCGTTTTGAATAAATCCTAATTGCTTGCGTTGATAAACGGCAGCCACAATATCTAATCCGGCTTTAGCACAGCCTAAGGCAAAGAACCCATGATTTAATACATTTTTTCGATCTGTTTCGTGAATCGCCCCGGCTTTTCTGACGAATAAAACTGACTCGTGAGGTAAAAACCAATCCGTTAGACTAGCAGACACTGTATTGGTTGAATTCATCGCTGCTAACGCCATGGGTTGACTAAACGCGATCGCACTCCCAACCCCTTGTTCCGTAGACGTAAAGGGTACAATACCATAGAGTTCCCGACCATCGGGTAATGTCGCCCCAATCACAAAATCCTCAAATAAGCCAAAACCCGTAACCCAGGGGACATTTCCAGTAATCTGATAGCCCCCATCCACAGGCGTCGCCTTGACTAGGGGATTCCCGGTGCGTCGCAGTTGGGAGAAACCTACCCCCACTAACGCCTCACCTCTCCCCATGCGGGGAAGATACTGCTGCTTTAAGGCTTCATTGTCACTCTTTGCCAAAAATCCACCTGCACTCTGATGTTGAGTTTGCAGAAAAGCCAACGCACCGGAATAGCGAGAGACGTGTTGTTGGAAGTGAAAGAAGGTGACAGGATTCACCTCAGCACCTCCCCAATCTTGGGGAACCTTCAGCGCTAGCAGATTGCGATCGCCTAATCCTTTCAGTGCGGTGCGTAATGCTTCCGTATCCTGATCGATCTCTGAGGTGCGAGGGGCAACGATTTCGCGTAAGTAAGCCTCCGCTACCTCTAGAATGGTGGACTGATTCGCGATATCGTGAGTAACACCCTGGTTAGCTGTGGTTAGTGACATTTGGCAACAAACAGTTAGACTATCCCTTCTTTAGACTATCCAAATTTGAGGAAAGGGAACAAGGAATAAGGAACGCCAACAGACAATTGCACAAAGATAAGATAGGTGATGCCCAAAATAGGATTAATTAAGGTCAGCTTGGCAAAATATCGGGAAAAATCAGTCATTCTATCAATATTTACAGCTTGGGCTAATGTGTTTGGTACAATTCTAAAAAAGCACAACTACTTATTCAATAGGGTTTGAGAACTGTTAACTAACTATGGAGGTATGAATTATGTTCGCAAAATATGCTACAAGTATCCTTTTGCATCCTCAAATCCACTGATACAGCCGATCTCGCCTTATCGCCTGCCCAGAAATGTTAACTTAAATAAACTTAAGTTTCATTTCTTTACATTCAGCCCTGACCTTAATTGAGATCTCGTCAAATCGAGCGATGAGGTAAAGTATTTCATAAGCGTTGGTTACAATTAGGCTGAAGCTTATACACTATGGTGTGTTGACTCCAATACCAGCGCCAAGAGCAATCCTGTCAGAGACAGTTTAGCATCCTCATCGCACAGTAGTGAATTGAACCTTATTGAATTGTCAGAGCATCCAATGAACATTAGTCAGCAATTGGGCAAACTAAAACGAGGCATCTTCAGAATCAAAAAAATTCCTCGTTTTTTCATCTTACTGATTGCCACAATTGCCACGATTCAATTTCTCATTCTCCCCGCCTTGACGCAACAACCCGTCACGGTTCAAGTATTGATGAGCGCTCTAGAAGCCTCTCAGTGGCAAGAATTTGTCGATGAATTTGAAGAACAAAATCCCAATATCAATCTAGAAATCCTGGAAGGACCCAACGAAACTAACCTGGTAGAAGACCTTTATACCTCGGCGTTCTTACTCGGTGATTCACCTTATGATCTCGTTTATCTAGACATTGTTTGGGTACCAAAATTTGCCGCCGCCGGATGGTTAATGCCTCTATCTGACCGAGTTTCCCAAGACCAATTATCGAAGTTTCTGCAAGGGGATGTAGAGGGAGGACGCTATAACGGTGAATTATATCGGATGCCCTTGCGTTCCGATGGGGGTATGCTCTATTACCGTACTGATTTATTAAAGCAGGGTGGATACGAACCCCCCGAAACCTTTGCCGAACTCATGCAAATTTCTCAAGCCTTGCAACAACAAACAGGAGTTGAATGGGGATATTTATGGCAAGGAAAGCAATACGAAGGTTTATCTGCCATGTTTGTGGAAATCCTGGAAGGATTTGGTGCCTTTTGGGTAAATCCAGACACACTAGAAGTTGGACTTGATCAGCCAGAAGCTATCCAAGCGGTCGAATTTTTACTGAATACCATTGAAAAAGAGGTTTCTCCTCCCGGTGTTACCACTTACGCTGAAGAAGAAACCCGCCGCCTATTCCAAGAAGGTGAAGCTATTTTCTTACGGAATTGGCCCTACGTTTACCCATTAGCAGCCGACTCAGAAATTGCGGGTCAATTTGCGATTAAGCCGATGGTACACCAACCAGCCGATAGCAGTGGTGCTTGCCAAGGCGGATGGGGATTAGGTATTTCTAAATCCACAAAACACGCCGATGAAGCCTGGAAAGTGATTGAATTCTTTAACCGTCCGGATGTCCAAAAACGGTTTAGTCTGGCAACAGGCTATGCACCGGCTCTCAAATCACTCTATACCGATTCTGAACTGGTGGCTAAATATAGTTACTTTCCCCAAATGTTAGAAGTCCTGGAAAAAGCGGTTCTGCGTCCTCCTATCGCCCAATACGCTCAAGCCTCAGATATTTTACAGCGTTATCTCAGTGCGGCGATTACACAAACAATGACGCCAGAACAAGCGATGAATCGAGCCGCCCAGGAAACGCGAAGACTTTTAGGAGATTAAGGTTCAGCCGTTAGTTGAACGGCACGTTGTAAGTCGATAAAATTACGATGAAACAAGCTTCAATTCGGCAACGAGAGATACGAACGGGTTGGTTACTCACCCTACTTGCCATCCTTATCTTGCTCATGGTGTTTGCCTATCCCATTGGACGAGCATTTTGGTTAAGTTTATTCAGTCAAAATTTAGGGACTGAGTTACAGGCAGAGTTTACTGGCTTTGACAATTATGCACGCCTAGTGGGTGATGGGCGCTTTTGGCAAAGTATGTGGCACACAACGGTGTTTACCGTGTCCTCAATTGTCCTGGAATTAGTGTTGGGAATGGCAATTGCTTTGGTGCTAAATCAAGCCTTTTTTGGGCGAGGTTTAGTTCGCACTGCCGCCCTAATTCCCTGGGCATTACCCACCGCTGTCATGGGGTTAGCCTGGGCGTGGATTTTTAATGACCAGTTTGGTGTTGCTAATGATATTTTGCGATTGTTGCCCGTCGTTGATCCCATAACCTGGTTAGGTGAACCCATTCCGGCAATGATCGCATTAATTGCGGCTGATGTCTGGAAAACAACACCTTTTTTCGCGATCATTTTGTTGGCAGGATTGCAATCAATTTCTAAGGATCTTTATGAAGCCCATGCAATTGATGGGGCGTCTCCAGTACAGAGTTTTGTACAAATTACATTACCCCTACTGACCCCCCAAATCTTAATTGCCCTTCTGTTTCGATTTGCTCAAGCCTTCGGGATTTTTGACCTCGTGCTGGTGATGACAGGGGGCGGTCCAGCGAATGCGACGGAAATGATTTCACTGTATATTTACGACACCGTGAGACGCTATCTGGACTTTGGTTACGGTGCAGCGTTGGTCGTTGTAACCTTCCTCTTGCTAATTCTCGCCGTGGCAATTGTGGGCTTTTTGCTCTCAAAAACCCGGATTAATGTCTTAGGAGACCAATAGATTAATCATGGCAATCGCTCAACAATCATCATCCAAAAACAAATCAAAAATCAATACCAAGCAAATTCTGCTCTGGGTTGGTGTGGTATTAACGCTAATCTTTTGTCTCGCACCAGCCCTTTGGCAAGTGCTGACCTCGTTCAAGATAAATGAGGCGATTTCGACAATTCCGAATGTCTATTTTCCTTCGCCTGATCAACTGACTTGGAATCACTACACACAGCTATTTGAACGTTATCCCTTTTTGCGTTATATCCTGAATAGTGCCATTGTTTCATTAACCTCTACATTCTTGTGTTTAATCGCTGGAGCGCCCGCTGCTTATGCCTTAGCACGGTTACGAATTCCGGGAGAGCGGATTGTTTTAGGCTGCGTTCTTATTGTCAGTCTCTTTCCCTACGTGCTACTGTTTCTGGGACTGCTAGAGGTGGTGAAACTTTTAGGCTTGGGGAATAACTATATTGCGCTAATTGTTCCCTATACCGGGATCAACTTACCGCTGACTATCTTGGTACTGCGGAGTTTCTTTCAACAGCTTCCCAAAGATTTAGAAGATTCCGCCCAGGTTGATGGATACAATATCGTGCAAATGCTGCTGCGAATTGTTCTGCCGATGACAATTCCTGCCCTGGTAACGACGGGAATTCTAACGTTTATTTTTGCTTGGAATGAATTTATCTTTGCCTTAACCTTTATTACGCGAGATGAAATGAAAACTATTCCAGTAGCAGTGGCTCAAATCGGCGGAACCTCTGTCTTTGAAATTCCTTACGGGCCGATCGCGGCAGCGACAGTCGCGGGAACAATCCCCCTAATTCTGTTAGTGCTGTTCTTCCAGCGTCGTATTGTGCAGGGAATTACGGCTGGGGCAGTTAAAGGATGAGGTTGTAGGGGCGACTCACTTGCATCAACTAACAACGGTTTCCATTCAATCAACTCGGGTCGCCCTTTACCATTTCTTGACAGGTTCCCATTCAAAATTCAACAGGTAAACATCATGGCAAAACTCGAACTCCAGAATCTACGCAAAGAATATAATCCCAAAACGGTACCGATTAAAGACATTAGCTTAGATGTCGAAGATGGCGAGTTCATGACATTTATTGGACCCTCTGGCTGTGGTAAATCCACATTGCTGCGATTAATTGCTGGATTGGAGACACCAACCAAGGGTAGAGTGGTGATCAGTGGACAAACAGTTAATGGTGTTCCCCCAGGCGATCGCAATATTGCCATGGTCTTCCAGAGTTACGCCCTCTATCCTCACATGACCGTTGAGGAAAATATCAGCGCCTCGCTGAGAATCCGTAAAACTCCTAGCGATGAAATCCGCAAGCGCATTGATGATGTGATTATCAAGCTAGATTTAGACCGCGCCTTACTCGAACGCAAACCGGGTCAACTCTCCGGTGGACAACGGCAACGGGTGGCGGTTGCCCGCGCTTTAGTTCGGGAACCGGAAGTCTTTTTATTAGATGAACCCTTGAGTAACTTAGATGCCTTACTGCGAGAACAAGTTCGGGCAGAACTCAAGCAACTATTTAAATCCCAAAACAAGCCCGTCGTCTATGTTACCCACGACCAAACCGAGGCAATGACTCTCTCGACTCGGATTGCCTTGCTGTATGAGGGCGTCTTGCAACAGCTTGATACCCCCTATCAGATTTATACCTACCCCGCCAATAGTTTTGTTGCCAGTTTCATGGGCAGTCCCCAAATGAACCTACTAACCCTTAGCTGTCAGGAGAATTATGCCCTCCTGGGTAACTTTAAACTGAAACTGCCCAACCTGCGGAAAAAACCGCGCCAAATTGTCATGGGTATTCGTCCCGAAAATGTGCGGATTGCCAAGCAAGGAGATGAACAGACCATCAAGGGTAACGTGTTTTTGGTCGAAGATATGGGTAAAGAAAAGCTGATTAGCGTGCGAGTGCAGGGTTCAGACGGGTCAGAAGGCAAGACGATTCGGGCGTTGTTAGCCGCTGATAACTACTGGGATGGTGAAGAAGATACGGTGACTCTCACCCTACCGGAGAAAACGATGCACTGGTTTGATGTCGAATCAGGCGATCGCTTAACTCATCATTCCTAACCGATCCAATCTAGCAGATCCCCGACTTCTTGAAGAAATCGGGGATCTAGGCTTAATTACCTTTATGATCAGAAGTGGGTGTCTAGGCGAAAAATCATCAGATGGACTTTCTGGAACTTGATCCCGGTCACATCAATATCATTCTGCAATACAAAATCAAGTTAGAAAAGTTAGGTGTTAAATTCGATGATGAACATCTAAAAGAAACGATCTACAACTATGCCCACAATTTAGAACCGTCGATTCAAGCCTTTATGGAATATTGCGCCAAGGGACAACTAGAACAGCCGAATGAGTTTCTCATCAAAGCCCTACGCTACAATTGGAAACCGCGAAACATTGCCAATCCCCCCGACTTACCTGTATTCACGGCGGCTGATTTCGATACGGGACAGACTCTAGAAGAACGACAAGAGAATTACCGCCGATTGTGTGATTTGGTGAAACGTTCTTGTCATCCCTCTAAACCATCACCCCGATTTAAACCCTTGCGTCGTCTGCGTCTCTATGATCAACGCCCCGATCTCACAACCATTGCCCAATTCATGGCAGATCCGATTCTTCGACCCGAAATAGAACGGGCAATTTCCCAGCATCCAGAGTGGGGGTATGAAATTACACCCAATGGCGTTCAAGAACTAGAATTTTGAATTCCCTGTTCCCTGTTTCCTGTTCCTTTTCCAATGAGTGAAACCTCTATCCGTCCAGCTTTAATTAACAACGTCATCCCCAACTCCATCGCGGCTGAGGTGGGGTTTGAACCCGGTGACGCCATTATCTCGATTAACGGTACACCTCCCCGCGACTTAATCGACTATCAATTTCTCTGTGCCGATGAACTCCTAGAATTAGAAGTTCGAGATGCGGCGGGAAACATCCATTCTGTAGAAATTGAGAAAGACTACGACGAAGATTTAGGACTAGAATTTGCCACCGCCTTATTTGATGGCTTAATTCAGTGTAATAATCGCTGTCCTTTTTGCTTCATTGACCAACAACCTCCCGGAAAACGACAGAGTTTATATCTCAAAGATGACGACTATCGCCTCAGTTTTCTCTATGGTTCATACTTAACTCTGACTAACCTCACTCAAAGCGAATGGAATCGCATCGAACGCCTACGTCTATCTCCGTTGTATGTATCCATCCACGCCACTGAACCGGACGTTCGCAGCCGACTCCTCAAAAATCCGCGTGCTGGACAGATTTTAGATCAGTTGCAATGGTTTCAGGAACGACGATTGCAAATTCATGCTCAAGTTGTGGTTTGTCCCGGTATTAATGATGGCATCCACTTAGAACAAACCCTGAGAGATTTAGCCCAATTTCAACAGCATGAAATTCCGGCTGTTGCGTCAGTCGCTGTCGTTCCTGTGGGATTAACTCGCTTTCGTCCGTCAGAGGATGAATTAATCCCTGTTAGTCGAGGAAAAGCCGCAGAGGTTATCTCGCAAGTTCAATCCCTGCAAACAAAATTTCGCCAACAATTCGGGTCTACCTTTGCGTGGTTAGCCGATGAGTGGTTTTTAATCGCTCAACAAGAATTACCGCCAGAATCTCATTACGAAGATTATCCCCAAATTGGTAATGGTGTGGGTTCAATTCGCCAGTTTATTAAACAATTTCAAGACACGGCTACGCGGATATTACCCACTCGTGTAGAACCTGCGCGAGAGTTAACCTGGGTGGTTGGTAATGCAGTGGAAACGGCGTTTGTTCCGCTAGTACAGCAGTTAAATAAAGTTGAGGGATTGCAAGTTAAAATAGCAGCACTACGGAGTGAGTATTGGGGACAAGAGATTACGGTTACGGGGTTGCTAACTGGACAAGATTTGCTTGGGTCATTGTCAGGAAAAGACTTCGGTGACGGGATTTTACTGCCTTCAGTCATGCTGAAACATGATGATACGCGATTTTTAGATGATATGACGGTGGCAGAGGTGAGTCATCAGTTAGGAACTAAAATTTGGGTGGTTCGTGGTATTGAGGAATTGCTTGAACGTTGTGTGGCAAAAAAATTAAGTTAATTGATCAGGACTGACCTAAATTTTGTCATCTTTGTCTTGTAGTAAGGGCTTCAGCCCTAGACTCCGTTGCCTACAACCTATCCCACCATTTTAGCTGTGTCAGTCCACTACCCCGGTTGGTGCGTACTCAAGTGACTGATGTGAGCAAAATCTATTTTTCCTCATGAATATGAGTTAACCTGAAGGATGAAATAGGTTATAAGTGTGAGCATCAGACGGTGATTTCTCAGGATTTTCTCAAAACCATTGCTACTGAACGCAATCTGTCCAAATCGGAATTAGAGGTGTTGTCCCTGGCGATGGAGGGTCATGGAACGGCTGCGATCGCGTCTCACCTTCAGATTAGTGGGGATGCTGTGCGTAAGCGACTTAGCGAAGTCTACCAAAAGTTTAAAATTCCGGGTCGAGGTCCGGTTAAGCTGACCAAATTGCAACAAATCTTGGTTAACCGCTATCAAGAGTATCTTCAGCAGCAAAAGGATACCCCAAACCGTTCCCTTGTTTCAGAGAGTCCCCCTACCTCACCCCAGCCGCCAAATCGCCGGGATTGGGGAGAAGCACCCGATGTTTCTGTATTCTACGGGCGTGGCGATGAACTGAAAACCCTGGAACGCTGGATTATTCAGGAACGCTGTCGCTTAGTGGCGCTGTTGGGGATGAGTGGTATTGGTAAAACGGCGTTATCGGTGAAGTTGGCGAAACAGGTACAGGATAAATTTGAGGTTGTCCTGTGGCGATCGCTGCGTCAATCCCCTTCTGTGTCTGATCTTCTCGCCGCTTTACTTCCAGACTTGTCCCAGCAACCGGAAACGGTAATCCCTAAAACCCCTGATCAGCGCATTTCCTGGTTGATTGACTATTTTCGACAGCATCGTTGTTTGGTCATTTTGGATGGTGTGGAGTCGATTTTGCAGAGTGGGAAACTAGCTGGGATTTACCGAGAAGGCTATGAAGAATATGGTGATTTTTTCCGACGTTTAGGAGAAGAACCACACCAAAGCTGTGTATTAATTACGTCTCAGGAAAAACTGAATGAAATTTCGTTATTAGAAGGTGAGACATCACCCGTTCGTTCCTTTAAGTTAGAGGGGTTGGGAGACGCGGCTCGATTAATTTTAAAGGAAAAAGGATTATCCGGCGAGAAAAAATGGCAACCGTTAATTCAAGGCTATCGCGGTAATCCGTTTATGCTCAAGTTGGTGGCGACGACGATTAAGGAAGTTTTTGATGGTGACGTGACTGATTTTTTATCAACGACGTTGTTTACTCATGATATTAGTGATTTTATTGAGGAAGTTTTAGACCGCTTATCGGAATTAGAAGAAAGACTATTGGTTTATCTGGCTCACCAAAAAGAGGCGATTTCGTTTAAAGCATTGCAACAGCATTTTAGCGACACATCGCCCCAGGAGGTGATTCGGGCGCTGGGTTCTCTGAGTCAGCGATCGCTTGTGGAGAAGTCTGAGGGTCGATTTATTTTACCACCAGCCGTTCGGGAAGTGACGCTGCAATTAATGACTCCGTTAGAAGATTAACGATAGCAATTGAGCCAGTCCGCCTAGTTCAGCTAAAATATCTATAACCCCTAATCGTAACCCAAAATGACTACAACTCTTGATGTTACCGGACTCACTCCTGAACAAATCGAGCAGATCCATGGAATGATAGATACATTTAGAGCTATAAATAGACATCAGAATCCATTAACAGAAGTCATAGATCCCCGTCATATTTAAACATAGACACTATTTAATGCATTAATACACTTCATCATGGCTGCCAATATCTACAAAAACAGCTTTTCCATCTTCTGTAAAGTAGAACAATACCCTCTCATCGTAATCTACACTGAAACTGCATAAATCTTTAAGCTTGCCTGATAGTTTGTGTGTTTTCAAACTTGGCTCGAAGGGATCTACCGTAAACTGTTCCAATTTTTGCCAAAACCTTGTCTCTAAATCTGTATTACCCTATAATGCGTTTTTTAAATGCACGTTTAAACGAAGAACTGAAACTGACTTCCACGATTATTCCTCTATCAGTTGTCTTAGTTCGTTAATATTGGCGGAAAACTTTAGTTCCCCTTTTTGTTGTTCAACCTGCGCTGACTTGAAGTTCCTATATATCTCGTCACGGTGTTCTTCACGGATGTATTGCTCCAACAACAGTTGAATTTCCAGCTTTTCATCTGTGGAAAGACTCTGGATCGCCTCAACGACATCATTAAAAGTCATAATTTATCATACCTCATCATACTGACCTTCTTCCCCTATGAACTTTACCTTGTCAACAATAACGTTCATCTTGTTTGTCTTTGTTGCTTGTAATCATAATCTTCTTCATAGTCGATCATTCCAAATAACTCCAAAACTTTCAGTTGTTTGCGACGTTGAATGTATTCTCGTAAAGCTGCTTCAATCAACCGATCTGCTGTTGAATGCTCGCACAATGAAAGTGCTTCTTCAAGAAGCTTTTCGTCAATTTCAAGATTGGTTGCCATGGATTTATCTAGTACAATTAAGGTATGACAATATATTCAATTTTAAGTCAGAGGACAGCATTAGAAAGATTTAAACCCTCATCACCGATATGCGGCTATTCATTGATGAACGCTTACGACTCTGGCAAATCGGGTTCAACGCCTAACGCTTTAAGTCTAGCTCGTAATTCTGTTACCTGCTGTTGTGCTAGTTCCCGCTGCTGTCGTTCTGTCTCCGCTTCTTTTTGAGCAATTTCCGCCCTCTCTTCTGGTGTGGCGACGAGTTGACCCTCTGGGCTGAAAAAACGCAGCTTTGACTCATAAATCCCTAAAAATAGTTCCAATTGACAACTCCATAACCACCCTTGAGAAGTGGGTTCTATCGGTTGGTATTCACCCGCCATAAGTATAAACCCTTGGAACTCCAACGTATCTGGATGAAACCAAAAATATTCGGGGGTGCGGAAGGTGTCCTGGTAAAGTTTTTTCTTAAAGTCTTTATCAATTTTGGCGGTGCTGTCAGAAAGCAGTTCCACAATCACATTCGGGTATTTACCCTGTTCTGCCCATAAGATCCAACTTTTGCGGGGTCGATTTTCTGTTCCTAACACGACAAAAAAATCGGGTCCTCTAAAGTCTCGCGTGGTGATGTGTTCTGGGCTAAAGTAGATAGTCAGATTGCCAGTGGCATAGAAGTCAGTGCGTTCTCGCCACCACCACTTGAGGCAAGCCAGCAGGAGTTCTATTTGATCTCGATGTAGGTCACTTTCCAAGGGAGGTTCATCACTTAACAAATCACATGGAGGAATAATAATATCCTCTGTGTCGTTAAGGGAAGTAATTTGATCTGTTGGTGCTGAATCCTTGGCAAGGGTCATCGGGAAGGATGGTATACTTCTATCTTTAGTTTAATGGTCAGATTCGCTGATGAGCGATCGCGCATTGCTGCCAAATCCGTTTTTGTAATCTTACCCTTTCTCCTTCCCTTCTGCCTTCTGCCCTAGAGGATGGTCTGCAACCGGACATGATATCAGGGATTGGGTAGTAGGGGATATCTACGGAAGACCCGCAAGAGTTGGGTTTACCTGCAACCCTGATGGAATCCTATGATGCTCAACGCCAACTGGTAGTTGAAACCGGACAAACCTTGACGGATGAAATCAGCTTCCCGACGGTGCAGGGAATTCGGCCGTATGAATATATTCTCTCACCCGTTGCTAATGCTGAGGGGACGATTGAAACAGTGGTGGCTACAGTCAGAGATATTACAGAGCGTAAGCAGATTCAGGCAGAACTTTATCGCCGCCAACAGGAGTATCAAACCCTAATCGAGAATTTACCGGATATTATCGCTCGATTTGACCGTCAATTGCGCCATCTTTACGTTAGCCCAACCATAGAACCCATTACCGGACGGGCGGCGGCGGAGTTTATCGGCAAAACGAACCGGGAGTTAGGGATGCCTCACCAGCAGTGTGAAGTCTGGGATAGCGCCCTGGAAACGGTTTTCGCGACGGGAGAACCGACGACAATTAAATTTGATTTTCTCGACCAAAATGATGTCACTCGTTACTATGAAGCGCGTTTAGTTCCAGAGTTGACTCAAGATGGCTCAATCCCATCAGTATTATGGATAACGCGGGATATCACGGATTTGACCCAAGCTGAATTGGCGCTGCGGGAGAGTGAAGAACGACTCCGATTAGCCTTGGATGCGGCAAAGTTAGGGATATGGGATTACGATGTGCCAGCCGGAAAACTTATCTGGTCAAACTCTTGTAAGCTGATGTTTGGTTTGCCAGCGGACGAGGCGGATTATGATTATCAGGTGTTTACCAATTGCCTACATCCAGACGATCGCGATCGCGTCAATCATACAGTAGCCGATGCCCTCCAAACTAAACAAGACTATACCTGTGACTATCGGATTATCCATGGCGATGGCACACAACGCTGGATTGCGGCAAAGGGTCGTGCTTTTTATGATGAGAATGACGCACCCACACGCATGATGGGTGTGGTTCTGGATATTACGGATCGCAAACAAGCCGAAGTCCAACTCCAAGAACGGGAGGAATTATTCCGCACCTCGGTGGAGACAATGTTGGACTGTTTTGGTATTTACTCCGCCATACGTGATGAATCGGGTAAGATTATTGATTTTCGCATTGACTATGTTAATACGGCTGCCTGTAAAAATAACTGTTTAAACCCAAACCAGCAAATTGGTAGTGGATTGTGTGAAATCCTCCCCGCCCATCGAGAAACGGGGCTATTTGCGGACTACTGTCAGGCGGTGGAAACCCGACAACCGTTGGTGAAAGAATCGGTTGCGTATACCGATAACTATGATCAGCAACGCCTGAGTCGAGTCTTTGATATTTGTATTTCTCCCTTTCGCGATGGGTTTATTGCCACTTGGAGAGACGTGACGGAACGCCAGCAAATCCAAGCTGAACTGTATCGTCGCCAACAAGAATTCCAAGCTTTGGTGGAAAATTCTCCGGATATTATTTCCCGCATTGATCAAGAGTTACGTCATATTTATGTCAACCCAGCCATAGAAGCGGTAACGGGATTATCAGCCCAAGCTTTTTTGGGTAAAACTCATCAGGAGTTAGGCATTCCCGAACCCATAAGTACCCAGTGGCAAACCACGCTGCGAGAAATATTGGCGACTGGAAAAGAGCGAATTACAGAGTTTGATTTTCTCACCCCCGATAATACAACTCGATACTATCAAGCCCGGATGGTGCCGGAATTGGCTGAAGATGGCACAGTGGAATCAGTCTTGGGTATCGCCCGGGATATCACTGATATTAAACTTGCAGAAGCCGAACGCAATCAGCTACTGGTGCAGGCACAGGAAGCCCGTGGGGTGGCGGAAGCGGCAAGTCGCACCAAGGATGAGTTTTTAGCCATCGTCTCCCATGAATTGCGATCGCCCCTCAATGCGATTTTGGGATGGGCAAAGTTACTCCGCATCCGCCAGTTGGATGAACAAAAGACGAATCGCGCCCTAGAGACAATTGAACGCAACGCCCAAGCCCAAGCCCAACTGATTGACGATTTACTGGATATTTCCCGGATTATTCGGGGTAACATTCGCCTGAATATCTGTCCCACGAATCTGGTTTCTGTGATTGAAGCGGCGCTGGATACGGTGCGCCCCTTGGCGACGGATAAACAGATTCAAATCGACTGCCAGTTCGATGCGGCGGCTGTGGCTTGGGTTTCGGGTGACACCAACCGCTTACAGCAAGTGATTTGGAATCTACTCTCCAATGCAGTTAAATTTACCCCAGCAGGGGGACGAGTGGAGATTTATTTAGAACCAGTGGATCACTTTGCCCAAATCCGGGTTAGGGATACAGGGAAAGGAATTCGTCCAGAGTTTTTGCCTCATATTTTTGAAAGCTTCCGCCAAGCTGATAGCACCACCGCCAGAAAACAAATCGGCTTAGGATTAGGATTAGCGATCGCCCAAAATCTGGTGCAATTGCAAGGCGGTACGATTCACGCCGAAAGCCCTGGAGAAGGACAAGGGGCGACGTTTATCGTCAAGCTACCCCTTTTGGACGATGACGACAAAAAAATAACTGCCGACGATGGAATTGATTCATCCTTGACCTTTGACACATCACTCCTAAGTCGGATACGCATCCTAGTCGTCGATGATGATGCAGATACCCGTGAAGTCTTAATCGCCATTCTGGAACAGTACGGGGCGATGGCAACTGCCACAGCATCCGCAACTGAAGCGCTAGAACGGCTGCAACAAATGAACTATGATTTGCTACTCAGTGATATTGGTATGCCCGGTGAAAATGGCTACAGGCTGATTCGCCGGATCAGGGCGTTACCGTCAGCCCAAGGGGGACAAATCCCGGCGGTGGCTGTAACTGCTTATGCGAGAGAAGAAGACCGCCTGCAAGCCCTATCAGCAGGCTTCCAGAGGCACATCCCTAAGCCAGTTGAACCGAGGCAATTACTGAAGGTAATTATTCAGTTAGCGGGAAGAACGGCTAGCACTGGAGATTCCCTAAACGGATTCGATGAATAGTACGATCAGAATCAAACCGCTTTATCACCTTGGGTGGCGTTACAGTGTTTCCCTACTTGCTGTTGCGATCGCTCTTTCTCTTCAGCTATTCTTGACACCCTTTGGGGAACTAGAAAGCCCGTTTTTGCTCTGTTTAGCCGCCGTGATGGTGAGTGCCTGGTATGGTGGCAGGGGGGCGGGAATCTTCGCAACAGTTTTGGCGGCGTTAAGCGGCGGTTATCTGGTTTTATCGCCCACCTATTCTTTGGGGGTGGATAGTTTAGGACAAACCCTGCGGTTAGTTTTGTTTGTTCTAGAAGGGTTATTTCTGAGTAGCACAATCTCCGGTTTAACGATTGCCAGAGAGCAAGTTATATGCGGACAAGAGGCGTTAATAGAAAGCGAAGAAAAGTTTCGATTAGTGGCTGAAAGCCTACCTCAAATTGTCTGGACGGCTCAATCCAATGGTTCAGTGGATTATTATAATCAACGTTGGGCGGAATATAGTGGCATTTCTCCACAGCAGGGTCAAGGCTGGGGCTGGAAACCTGTCCTGCATCCCGACGATGAACAAAAGACAACAGACGCCTGGAATCACGCTTTAGAAATGGGTGAGTTATACGAATGTGAGCATCGACTCAGACGCGCCGATGGGGAATTTCGGTGGCATTTGAGTCGCGCTTTCCCCCTCCGAGATAGCCACGGTAAAATTATCAAATGGTTTGGCACAGCGACGGAGATTCACCAGCAGAAGCAAACAGAAGCCCAACTCCGGGAAAGCCAAGAACTGTTCCAAAATTTTATGGACTATAGCCCAGTAGCTGCCTATATTAAAGAGGAATCAGGACACTATATCTTTGTTAATCGGCTGGTGGAAAACCGTTGCGATCGTCCTTTGATAGATTGGCTAGGAAAAACCGATTTTGACCTCTTTTCAGATGCGATCGCGCAACAAATTCGGGAGAATGATGTCAAGGCGTTAGCGGGTGATCACGCGATTGAACTGCAAGAAACCCTAGAAAACGGAAATGGAATCCACTATTACCTTTCCTATAAATTTCCCTTGAAAACCGCCTCTGGACAACGCTGGTTAGCCGGGATGTCCATGGAGATCACGGAACGCCAGCAGATGGAGGAAGCGCTGCGACACAGTGAACAACGATTCCGACAAGCGGTAATTAATGCCCCTTATCCGCTGATCATTCACGCCGAAGATGGGGAAGTGCTACAAATCAACCAAATGTGGACGGAATTGACCGGATATAATCATAGCGACATTCCCACTATGGCAGATTGGACGGAAAAAGCCTATGGTGAACGTCGAGAGGTTGTGCGAGAGAGGATTGATCAGTTATATGCGTTGAATGATAAATTCCATGACGGAGAATTCGCGATCGCGACGAAACAGGGTAGCCGGAGAGTTTGGGATTTTAGTTCTGCCCCTCTAGGAAAATTACCAGATGGCAGGCGTACCATCATCTCCATCGCCACGGATATTAGCGATCGCATATTGGCAGAAGAGTTACTCCGGGGACAAAAGCAGATTCTGGAAGCGATTGCCACAAATGTTCCCCTGTCTGATATCCTCGATACTATTACGCAACTAATTGAGTCTCACGCGGATGAGTCAATTTGTGCAGTATTGCTGTTAGATGAGCAAAAGAAGAGATTACACTATGGTTCTGCGGGTCGTTTACCCGAACGTTTCCAGCAGGTCACGAACGGTTTGGCGATTGGTTCTTGTGCGGGAAGTTGTGGCACAGCCGCTTATCGTAACGAACCTGTAATTGTCTGTGACATTGCCAACAACCCGCTTTGGGCAGACTACAAAGACATTGCCCTATCCGAAAATCTAGCAGCCTGTTGGTCGATTCCCCTGCACTCCAGCAATGGTGACGTTTTGGGAACCTTCGCCATGTATTATCCCACACCTCGCCATCCTAGCGCCGAGGATTGGAATTTGATCGACCAATTCACGCACTTAGCCGAGATTGCCATCGAATCGTCTCAAGCCAAGCAAGCCCTCAAAGCCAGCCAAGAACGGTTACAGCGATTTGCTGAATCTGATTTGATTGGGATTCTCTTTGGCGACATCTATGGGGGAATCCAAGACGTCAATGATACATTCTTGAATATCGTCGGCTACAACCGCGAGGATTTGCAAGTAGGGCGATTGGGCTGGCGTGACATCACTCCACCGGAGTATCTCCCCTTAGATGAGGTGAACATTGCCCAGGCAAAGGAAAAAGGACGGTGTATTCCTTATGAAAAAGAGTGTATTCGCCAAGACGGGACTCGGGTTTGGGTATTGGTGGGTTATGTGTTGCTGGGTGAGGCGCGGGATGAAGCAGTAGCGTTTATTCTGGATATTAGCGATCGCAAACAATCTGAAGCCATTTTACAGCGACAATCTCAGGAATTAGCCCAAGCCAACCGCCTAAAAGATGAGTTTCTCGCCACCCTTTCCCACGAACTCCGCACCCCCCTGAATTCAATCCTGGGTTTAGCCAAGCTTCTACCCATGCGCCGCTTAAATGAAGAGAAGATGGCGCGGGCGCTGGAGACGATTTCTCGCAATACTCAATCCTTGGCGCAACTGATTGAAGATGTCCTGGATATGTCGGATATTATCACTGGAGAACTGACATTGGATGTCTCGCCTGTGGAACTAATGCCGATTATCGAACGGGCAATTGCCTCTATCCGGGCGGCGGCTGAAGCAAAGACACTGCAAATCGAGACGCACTTAGATACTGACGTTGCTCCCATATTAGGGGATGCCAGCCGCTTACAGCAAATTGTCTGGAACTTACTCTCCAATGCGGTTAAATTCACACCCAAAGGAGGACAGATTCAGGTTCGCTTAGAACAAATTGAGGATCAGGCACAAATCCAAGTGAGTGATACCGGGATTGGGATTCATGGCGACGTTCTTCCCTTTGTCTTTGATCGCTTCCGTCAGGGAGATGGTTCACTGACGCGATCGCACGGCGGTATTGGCATGGGATTAGCGATCGTGCGTTACCTAGTGGAACTACAAGGCGGTACCGTGTGGGCAGAAAGTCCCGGATCAGGTCAGGGTGCCACATTCACCGTGCGCTTTCCCATCTTTGCTGGTGATAAGAAGGCAGAAGGACGATAAAATCTAAGCAACGAGAATCGAACGCCGAGGGAGGTTTTTTATGCCAAACCCTTTTCCTGGGATGAACCCCTACCTAGAACACCCAGAAATCTGGCCCGGAGTCCATCACTGGCTAATTGTTGAACTAGCTATAGCAATCCTAAATAGATTGTGGCAAAATTCCATACTGAAAAGTTTTTGGAAAATCGAATATTTGACCATCAGCAAAAAACTTAAATAGCCACTTAACTATTTTAAAAGAGCTACAAAGATGATAAAATTTCCTGATGA
>NZ_JAVKEA010000186.1:0-18943 GCF_040221695.1 Coleofasciculus sp. E2-BRE-01
TCAGGATGGAATTGTCTGTTGGAGGCGAAAAAACCTCACACCTACCACCATTCACCTCACCTATTCATCCACAATGTTTTTTTCAAACAGGCTCCGTTTAATACATAGCTCCCCAAAATTGCTCGCTTTCCCCCATACCCCACACCCCATACCCCACACCCAGTATCCTATCGTGGATAATGTGGCTTAAGTTGACACCCATGGTCCCTAAACCCGCCCCTACACACTCAAAACTCAACACTTAGTAAATGCTTGCAACCTTCAATTCTCTCAACCCTTGGCTTATTGCCGTCCTCTTAAATACAGTATTATTAGCGATCGCCTGGGTGATCCCCAAGCAACTCCTCACCCGCCCTGGAATTCTCCATGCCTGGGCGTTGGGAATTGTGATCTGGGGGACGTTAGGCTGGCAAGGGTATCTGATTGTTATGGTTTATTTCCTGGTAGGTTCAGCCGTTACCCGTATCGGTATGGCACAAAAAGAAGCAGCGGGGATCGCGGAAAAGCGTTCAGGCGCTAGAGGACCCGAAAATGTATGGGGTTCCGCCCTAACAGGTACGCTTTGCGCGGTGGGCGTTCTTTTCCTGGATGAACCCTATCGCAGTTTTCTCCTACTGGGGTTCGTCGCTAGTTTTGCCACTAAGCTTTCTGATACTACTGCCAGTGAGGTAGGTAAAGCTTACGGTAAGCGCACGTTTTTAATCACCACCTTACAACCTGTATCCCCCGGAACCGAAGGTGCAGTTAGCTTAGAAGGAACTCTGGCGGGGGCTGTCGCTTCGGCTGCGATCGCGGTTCTGGGTTGGGGCGTTGATTTTATAGACTTGACAGGTGTCTATTTTTGTGTATTAGCTGCCTTTATTGCCACTAACCTAGAAAGTGTGATTGGTGCCACTTGGCAATCTCAGGTCGAATGGATGACCAACGAAGTCGTGAATTTTATCAATACGTTAATTGGTGCGATCGCGGCTATCCTGTTTGTCGTCATCTGGCACAGTATCATCGGATTACCTGGATAGATAGTTTTCCTCACCTTTTATCCTGAGTCATAGAAAAGTCCTCAGTTAAATAACCAAGGACAAATGACCAATGACCAATGACAAATAACTATTCTATTTGCCGACCAAAGACCATTTGTAAAACCATCGGTTTACCATCATCGCGATGATACTTATCCGCCCAAGCGCGAATAATCTCATCAAGTTCTGTCATGGCTTGATCAACATTTTCCGGTGGAATATCCAATTCCTCCAACACCCGCATCACACCATCCTGGCGTTCTGCCCACTCTTTCATCAACCTAAAGTACTGCGCCGTATCCTCCACCATCGTATAGGTACGTTCTTTGCCATCTACAGGTGAATAGGAGGCACTGGTCAGAGCATAATAAGGTAAACCCCAGGGACAATCAATGCGCGTTACTGTGCCGGAGTACAACAAGCGTCGCTTTATATGTTCCGCCATGGCTTCCGAAAGAGACGCCCGCCGTTCTGGGGGTAAATCTTCCTGAGAACGACTGTGCAGGAACTCAATCAATTCCATGAACTGTAAGGAACTCACCACCTGGGCATCTGGGAGATGATCCGGCAGTTTTTCTTCGAGAATTCGTTTTTCTTCCTTGTGCAGGCTAGTGCCAGAGATCCGCGATCGCCCCGGTTGCCAGGGATACTGATCCATCCACACGTAAGGAAACTGAATCAAATACCGAGGTTCTTGAGACCCCAGCATCTTCAGCAGTTTTCCTTCCGTTAATGCCTGTCGAACTTCTTCAACAATAACCTTGACCCGCTTTGGTTCAATATGGTGTAAATGTCCGGTCATCCGGTTATTTTCACCCTGTTCCAAATAGGTCGTGTAAATCGCACATTTAGCAGCAGTCGCCGCCGCATCTAGAAATGCCCCATGTCGGTGTCCACTGGTTCTCATTGCGCTGAAAGCCAGATATATCATAATCTGATCCATGGCGCTGGGGCTAAGGCTTTTGATCAGATCGAGATGATTAGTCATTTTAGGGAGCGGTCACATCGCATGGGTACAACAGAATAAAAGGTAATGACGAACCCACGGCTTCACCTAAACCAGCGAGTCCAACTTCAAAAGCAAAACATGCGCTTAATTTAAAGCACCCTAATATTAAAGTCTAAATTCTCCTTAGATTATAGACGACGGAAGATAAACAACCCAGGAGATACCGTAAACTGGAAGACCCCCTGGATGGGTCACAACTAGGGGGTATAATTCTTCCAGGAAAGTATATATTATATCAAATGGCATTAACTACCTATGCCCAAGTAAATTCGCGCCGTCCACTACCCCGGTGACAAATCTGGGGCGCGAGAGTGTCTTGGGAGGTGAAGAAACGCCGTTGTCCACCGCGATTGGTCTCAGGACCTTGAGGACCCGCATCTCCAGTTTTCACTAAAGACAATAGCGAGTGGGCAGGAGTAGACTGAAAAAGTGAGACCGAGCGATCGCGACTATCATGAGCATTGACAGCCAATGAGAGCGTAAGCAGGCTCACTAACGTAACAGAAGTGTAAAAGCGCATAGCAGATGTCCGTGTCAGGGTTTCTAGTCCCTGTTACGGACTCTTTACTCATGGTTCAGGAAAAATCCCCGTCAGAGTTAATGTGGATTGTGTGAAGATTAATGGTACACTAGCCTGTTTATCTTTCGTTTGTTCCCAATTTGGGTGAGGGGAATTGGGGTGCAGAGGTACACAGATGCCATGGCACGTCTGGGAGCAAGAGAAAGGTTGTAGGGGCGGGTTTTACCAATAACATTTTGGAGACAACCCTTAACCTCACTAAACCCGCCCTTTTTAGCGCAACAGGAGCAGACTAATCCCTGATCACTGTAAACAGTTTACGAGCAACCAGTTTCCCGCCGGATTAAAACGTCCCCACCCTTGTAGCTGTTGCTGATCAGGATAATGCTGGAGTTGCTGATTAACATCAGGTTGTACCGTAATCAACATCCAAATTTGACCCATAAGATTTTCAGGTTCGCTCAGGGTAATCATGTAATCCTGGTCAGCACGACGTTGGAATATGCCAGTGAAACAGATTAAGGTATATGATTGGCGATTGGTGATTAGTGATTGGTGATTGGGAAAATTCTCCCCCATCTTCCCCATCTCCCCCTGCTCCCCCTGCTCCCCCATCTTCCCCATCTCCCTCATCTCCCCCTGCTCCTCAACCATGCCCGAACTGGGATACTCGTCTGGATGATCCAAGTAATAACGTTGCCAATACCGCCAATCGGGATCATCAAGGGATTGATTAAATATAGGAATCACAGCAGCCGGGGCAATAGCATCGCCCAACAATGCCTCTTGAATACGCCGGACAGCTAACTCCCTCGGTTGACAGCCAAGTTCCACAGACAACGCCGCCGCCATTCCTGCGGCTTGACCCAGATTCATTACTACAGGCTGCAACCGCGTCGAACCATTGGCAATGTGAGAGACAGAAATATTTTTATCACATACCAACAAACCATTTATTGACACGGGGACAAGGCAACCATAAGGAATTGTAAACGGTGTTCCAGTCCAGCGCCCTCCCCAACGGATGGATTTTGGGGCTAAGGGAAAGGTAAAACCAGGATAATGATGGTCATTGGCATAATTGCCCACAGCAATTCCGGTAAAATCGCCTGACTCATCGACAGGCAAAGGCGCAACTTGACCTCCCGCTATCGGTAAAATATCTTGTTCCCGCAACGTCACCATCCCTACCAGACGCCGACTTTCTCTGTAGTAAGGATGTAAGGCGTAAGCCCCACCCCCAATAGACGCCTCTGGAAACATATCATCGGCTAAACCATAACGCCGTCCCAGTTGAGATTGAATAAAACAGGCAAAGCCTTGACTGTGCCAACAGGCTTCTTGGAGAAACTGCTGTCGGGATGCATCCGATTCCACTAAGCGCCCCACCCCCTCACCATAATCATTGCCAGATTGGGGCCAATTCAGCATAAAAAGTCCCCCTGGTAAGCGTCCGTAACTGAGAAAGGATTCCACCCCATAACCCTCCCACGCCCCAAAAAACTGTTCTGGCTTGTATTCAGGCGGGGGAGAAATTTCTGGTGCTGTATCGGTATCAAAATCTTTGAGGATGACGACCCAGGTTGGTGCTTGAACGGGATAGCGTTGAGTCAAGTCATTGTCAGCAACAGGCGCACTCGGTTCACCAAAGCGCGATCGCAACTCCCAACCCCAGCGATAGGGAATTTCGGCTAATTCCAGTACATCTCCCAATTCCGTGGCGTCTAGGGTGACTTTGGCGTGAATTACAACATCAGCAAATTGCACCCCCGTAACACAATCCCCTGCTTTTAATACCGCTAACGGCGTTTGTCCTGCAATCCACTTGAGGTTGGGTAATGCTTGCACCCAATCTGTAAAGATTTGAGCGCCAATTCTAGGGTGGTAGGTAAACAAACTCACCCACCCATTATCAAGTCCTCTGGGCTGTCGCTGTTGGAGTTCTCGCAAAAATGCGCCCCATAACCCCGTTTGCCACGCGGCTAATTCATTGCCATCGGGCGCACAGACTCCGGCTGTCGTTAGCATTCCTCCTAGCCAGGAAAACTCGCTGACTAGGATTGTTTTAACGCCTCGACGTGCCGCTTGGATGGCTGCACTTGTGCCACCTGTACCACCGCCGACAACTAAGACTTCTGTTGTTAATTCATTCACCGCGATCAAAAAATGGGTTGGGGATAGTGATTATCATCACTCCTGGATCAGAGTCAAGTCACAGATGCTTTTTGTAATAATTCGTTACATTGTGAGTAACATAAATTTACAAAATAGCTCAACAAAGGAGAACGATTATGATTAGTCCAATGGTTATCCTAGTTTCATTGTTTGTCGTCGGTTGGGTCGCCGTTGCTGTATTAGGGACTCAGGCTTACTTCCGAGGCGAACAGAGGAAGCCAATCCACGATCGCAACTGGCGTTCTGAGTCCTTTGAGCAGCTAGCCGAGTCGATCACAGGGACTCAGACAAATTACAGCGATCGCACGCCAGCTTACAAGATGGATGCTTATGCGAGCAATAATTTGCCTTCCTAACCACATCCCTGTTTGCTCAACGCTTTTACACCGCCATCTCCCTTTTAGCCGCATTTGCTGTTAAGGACGATGGTGACGGTAGGAAAGTAAAAGTAGAGATTTGAGTTGTGGGTTATGAACTCACAACTCGCTAATTTTTCTCTAAGCCAACGAATCACCTTATCATGTTGGGTGTAGAGATAGCTCAACCTGATGTTTGCATAGTTAAGGAAGCTGAAACCATGATTCAGAAAGTACAAAAGAGTGACGCGGAGTGGAGACAACAGCTTACCCCGGAACAATACAAAGTAGCCCGACAGAAGGGAACGGAACGCGCCTTCACCGGGGAGTATCACGACAACAAGCAGCCTGGAGTCTACAAATGTGTCTGTTGTGGCAATGACTTGTTCACCTCCAAAACCAAATATGATTCTGGCACGGGTTGGCCCAGTTTTTGGACACCGATTGATGAAGAAAGCATCAAATATGAAGCCGATAATACTTTGTGGATGCGTCGCACTGAGGTACTCTGTGCGGCTTGTGATGCTCACTTAGGTCATGTATTTGATGATGGGCCAGAACCAACGGGTCAGCGTTACTGTCTAAATTCTGCCGCGCTAAACTTTGTCAAGTCCGATCAGGTTGAATCAGAATCTGAGGCGGAAACCGATAAATCTCCAACCACCTAACCCTCTAGATCCGTGATTTGTCTATTTTGGTATGACCAGCCCCATCCAAACCATTAAGTTAGATCAGTTCCTCAAGTGGGTAGGTGTAGCGTCCACAGGTGGCGAAGCTAAACTGATGATTCAAGACGGTGATGTGACCGTTAATGGCATCATCGAAACTCGACGTGGGCGTAAATTAGTTGAAGGAGATTTGGTAAGCGTACAAGGAGAAACCTATAAGGTTGGGACTCAACTCTAGCCATGTCTGAGTGGAGATTTCCCTAGCAATATCCGTAAAAAATGGTGAGGTAACTCCCCGGCTTTCAGACGCGAGTCCTCATCTCTACATGGCTCTCCTCCATCTATGACAAGTATTTAGGAGCTTTTTGGGGCGGGTAAGAGGCGCTTAATCAAAGGTGTCAAAACTAAGATTTTTGCCCAACCCGCCCTCACCTAACCTGTAAGTAAAATGAAGGTAGGTTTCTTTTCGAGATCAGGGTATTGAGATTAATGGAAATGAGAAAAATTAACGGCAAAAAGCTGTCACTTCTTAGGTATTGAATTCAGGATGATGCCCGTAATAACTTAGGCAAGTTGATTCATTAAGTCAGAGACAAAAATAAATGGAAGGCTGTTGAATATTAGGGATAGCTTATAGCTCCCATTCGCGGCACTGAATTAGTATGTCGTCTAAGTTTGTTTCAAACTCCTTCCAGTCATTAAACCAGATCTCCCTATTGTTATCACTTACTGGATAATCTGCATCCCATTCGTCGATAAAAGCATCCGCATCCCAGTCTTGGGATAAGACATCTGCATCCCATTCCTCGAAAGATACGTCCTCATTGGTATCTGTGTCTTTTAACAGAAGTTCTATATCTCCTTCGCTGACTGTATAATTGGTAAATACTCTCATTGTTAGTTCCCCGTTTGCTCTCAACTCAATTTGACTAATCAACCAAATTACATCTAAATCATCTCCCATTTTTCGGAAAATTATTGTAATTTAACCCATAAAATATAGTGATTATTACCACTATTTATTGTGATAAACTCGTGAAGAATTTGTGACTTTTTACGCATTTAGCTGTGATTAATATCACAGGTTTTTCCGAAAAATCTCAGATTGAGATGTTGCCAGATCTTTTTTATATACATTTGGTTACTTTCCTTTCATAATGCTCAATAGATGTAATTAAAACTTTACATTTGTGTCAATAATTGTAAATAAACTGAATAATATGAAGTTTAAATGCACAACAGCTTACACAATTTAAATGTGTTTTAGCTTATACAGCGCTTTTCAAGTCAGTGAGGTACACAGACAGATCCCCGACTTCTTGAAGACATCGGGGATCTTGCTTAGAGACTGTACCTCATCAACCACCAAATCTGCTGTAACTGTCCTGATTTATCGGTAAATCGGAAAGATACCGTTACAAAAGTTTAGCGATGCGGAGTGCGATCGCCAATGCTGAAGGGCGACGGGAACATCAACGCCACCAAGAGCAGTATCGCTTACAACGGCTAATTGAGAAAGCTCCCATTGGTATTGGCATTGGTTCGGCAGACGATGAAGTTAGAGTGATCAACGATGTCATTCTGCACCTACACGGGTTAAGTCTGGCAGAGTTTAAGCAACAAGGCATGAACTGGCGTGACTTTATGCCACCCGAATTGGGTGGGGAGCCATCAACCGTTCGGCTGAGCGCTCACGCCGAAGCCTGCCGAGAGCAGGGATTTGATCACCAAACCCCTCTGGTAGGAATCTCCCTGCGTTTACGCCGGGGAGGATGCCAATCAGGAAAACCCAAGCGTGAGAGATCGCTGGGGTAAGAAAGTGAGATTGTAGCCACTATCTAGATTATCACTTCCTTCATCTGTCGAAAATAGGGAATGATACCAAATCCGATGACAGGAATCCCCTTTAGCCCTAGGGTACTTTTTCCTTAAAGCCTTCTGCCTTCTGCCCTGGAGCCTTCTGCTACGTGTGTAATTTTCCGGAGAGTGTCATCTGGTAAAAGTCTGAGCGGTATAGCTTGGTCATTTCTTCCCACAGACAGACGATAACCAGCTTTTTACATATCTAAAGTTAAGGGTGACAACTTGCTGACGCTTATCGGGAGCATAAAGCGTAAAAGTACATCAAGTTCAAGGCGGTTGGGTAGAGCGTAAGCGAAACCTAACAGGATCTCTCAAGGGAGTTGGGTAAAGTACCTCAACCCAACTAAATTAGGCTCCCCAATATCCTTAGTACATCAGGTAAACGTATTCTCTTCATAACCGAAAATTACAGGAGATTTAATCATGACCAAGATAGCCATTAATGGTTTCGGGAGAATTGGTCGAGCTGTTTTTAAGATTGCCCTTGACAATCCAGAATTAGAAGTCGTTGCGATTAACGATTTAGTCCCACCCGACAATCTTGCCTATCTGCTCAAGTACGATACAGTCTACGGCAAATATAATAAAAATGTAGACAGTACGAAGGATGGTCTAGTTATCGATGGCAAATCCTATAAAATCATAAGTGAAAAAGATCCCACCCAACTCCCTTGGGGTGATTTAGGCGTCGATCTTGTCTTGGAATGTACAGGGATCTTTACGAAAAAACCTGATTTAGAAAAACACATCCAAGCGGGTGCCAAGCGGGTGATTCTTTCTGCACCGGCTAAAAGCGAGGGAATCACTACCATTGTACATGGCGTCAATCAGCCGGATGAATCGGATCAAATTGTTTCCTGTGCTAGCTGCACCACGAATTGCATTACTCCCGTTGTTGAAGTCATGGGACGCCGCATTGGGATTAAAAAAGCCATGATGACAACTATTCATGCTTATACATCTACCCAAGCGATTGTGGATGGACCAAGCAAGAAATTTCGACGCGGTAGAACAGCGGCGGCTAATTTAGTTCCCACCACAACCGGGGCGGCTGTGGCGACAACTCAAGTTCTTCCCCAATATCAAAACAAGTTTGATGGGGTAGCGGTACGGGCACCAATTCCTGTTGGTTCCATTTCTGATATTATTTTCGTCACCGACAAGTCAACTAGCGTTGACGAAATTAACAGTATCTTCAAAGAAGAAGCCGGAAGCGAACGCTATCAAGGCGTTTTAGCGGTTTCAGAAGACCCGATTGTTTCATCTGATATCGTTCAAGATCCTCATACTTCAATTGTCGATTTAACTATGACACAAGTCGTTGATGGGGACTTAGTTAAAGTCATGAGTTGGTATGACAATGAATGGGGATATGCTTCCCAGATGATTAAAGAAGCGGTTCGCATGATCAAGGCATCAAAACAAACGGCTTAGTTGATTTCAGTCTTTCACGGTTGAGTTGGATTGCGCTTTGTAATACTGCCATTACACAAGTCAGCCCTCACCCCCAGCCCCTCTCCCAAGCTTGGGAGAGGGGAGAAAGAGGGAAGATTAGTCCTATTTTATAGTTTTATTTTCGGTTAACGGTAATTATGACAAGCAATAATAATCAGTACATTCGTTGGTTTGAAAATCTCACCTCTGATGATGTGTCAATGGTTGGCGGAAAGAATGCTTCATTAGGTGAAATGATTCGTAGCCTAAAAGATGAAGGCGTTCGCGTGCCGGATGGCTTTGCGACTACGGCTGAGGCTTACCGTAAATTCCTTGAGGCTAATCAGCTTAATGAAAAAATTAAGTCGCATTTATCAGAACTAGACAGTGAGAAAAATCCGCTAGAAAAAGTCGGGAAATCAATCCGTAAGCTATTTCATTCTGCCGACTTTCCCGAAGACATTGCCAGGGAAATTCGCGAAGCTTACGACCAACTTAGTCAACGCTATGATACTCAAGATGTAGATATCGCGGCGAGAAGTAGCGCGACGGCTGAGGATTTACCGGAAGCAAGTTTTGCCGGTCAACAGGAAACGTTTCTCAATGTTACTGGCTATGAAGAATTACTAGAAGCTTGTCGTAAATGTTATGCCTCATTATTTACCGATCGCGCGATTAGTTATCGACAGGCGCAAGGCTTTGACCATCTGAAGGTGGCGCTTTCGGTGGGGGTACAGAAGATGGTGCGATCGGATAAAGCTAGTGCTGGGGTGATGTTTTCCCTGGATACTGAGACTGGCTTTCCTGATGTGGTTGTAATTAATGCGACGTGGGGATTGGGTGAAAATGTGGTACAGGGTTCAGTCACGCCGGATGAATATCGGGTGTTTAAACCTTTATTAGAGGACGCCAATCTCAAGCCGATTATTGAGAAAAAACAGGGCGCGAAAGAGAAGAAAATGATCTACGCTAAAGGGGGAAGTGAGACGACGCAAAATATAGATACGTCTTCCCAAGAGCGTAATTCGTTTGTTTTGAAGGACGAGGAAATCTTACAACTGGGTCAATGGGCAAGTGCAATTGAATCCCATTATCAAAAACCCATGGATATGGAATGGGCAAAGGATGGAGATACAGACGACTTGTTTATCGTGCAAGCCCGTCCAGAAACGGTTCAATCTCAAAAAGAAGCCGGATCATTAAAAACCTATAGCCTTAAGGAAACGGGGAAAGAAATCCTGGGCGGACTCAGTATTGGCGATGCGATCGCGGCGGGTAAAGTATGCCGAATTAAAAGCGCCGAAGAGATTAACCAATTTTAAGAAAATTCTATCCTAGTGACAGGAATGACTGACCCCGATTGGGTGCCAATTATGAAAAAAGCCGCCGGGATTGTCACCGATCACGGTGGACGCACCTGTCACGCCGCCATTGTCAGTCGGGAGTTAGGCATTCCCGCTATTGTGGGAACGGGTGAGGCAACGAGTACGTTAGAGGATAGTCAAGATATTACGATTTCCTGTGCCGAAGGCGATCGGGGTGTGATTTATCAGGGGATATTGGAGTATGAGGAATCCGAACTCAATCTAGACGAAATCCCCAAAACCAAAACCCAAATCATGATGAATATTGCCAGTCCTGATGCAGCATTTCGCTGGTGGCGATTACCCTGTGAAGGCATTGGTTTGGCACGGATGGAGTTTATTATCAATAATGTGATTAAAATTCATCCCATGGCGTTGATTCATTTGGATGAGTTAGAAGATAAAGATGCACGCCAGCAGATTCAGAAATTGACTCAGGGGTATGAGGATAAGACCGAGTATTTTGTCGATAATTTAGCCCGGGGAATTGCCAAAATCGCCGCCGCCCAATATCCAAATCCGGTGATTGTGCGGATGAGTGATTTTAAGACGAATGAGTATGCTGACTTGATTGGCGGTCAACAATTTGAACCAGAGGAAGCCAACCCCATGCTAGGATTCCGGGGTGCATCTCGGTATTATAGCGATCGCTACCGGGAAGGGTTTGCCTTGGAATGTCGTGCCCTAAAACGGGTACGGGAAGAAATTGGCTTTAATAATGTGATTATCATGATTCCCTTCTGTCGCACCTTGGATGAGGCGGATAAGGTTCTCCACGTCTTGGCTGAAAATGGACTCAAGCGGGGGGAAAATGGGTTAGAAGTCTATGTGATGTGCGAAATTCCCTCTAATGTGGAGTTAGCTGAGGAGTTCTCTGAACGCTTTGATGGCTTCTCCATTGGCAGTAATGACCTCACCCAGCTAATGTTGGGGGTGGATCGTGATTCTGGGGATCTGTCCCATCTATTTGACGAACGCAATCTGGCGCTTAAGAAAACAATCCGGCGGCTGATTCAAACCGCGCATCAGTGCGATCGCAAGGTGGGTATTTGTGGACAAGCACCCAGCGATCATCCGGAGTTTGCCGCATTTTTAGTGGAAGCGGGAATTGATTCGATTTCCCTAAATCCAGATAGTGTGAGTCAGGTGAAGCAGCAAGTCGCCAAACAAGAAAGCAAGTGATACCAAGTCGGGTAGTATCGATTGTGTAGAGGGAAGCAGAAGTTGTACAGCACTTTCTAACACGGTATAGTACAGTAACTATAGGACAGCTCTGTTCTGCTCTTGTTTGGGTGTATCACATCGAGTCTGAAAACGCTGTATCAACCGGACATAATATTAGTCAACCAATAGCTACCGAGTTGTTTAGAAAGAACGTGCAAAGCTGTGATCATGTCCGCCTCTAAATCGCGGTTATGAATATCGATAATTAGGGTGTAGGCAAGCTCAAACATAATCCTATCGGTTTTGTCCATGATGGCAAATATTCCATTGGCGACATAGTTCAGCCTTTCAATTTCCTCTAGGCTTTTTTTGCCTGTAATTTGTGGTTCTCTAGCATCACGGATGAGGCGAAACTGTGTTTTAGGATGGCTGAGAACAAGCTGATTGAAGTTGGTGATGCGGTAAAAAAAGGAAGAGCTACTGACGTTGAGAAAGCCAATAACAAACGTGCGATCGCCAATTCTAAGCTGTAAGTGTTCGGGAAGGACTTTTTTTCCCAGTCGCAGTTGATCAATGTTGATGGACTGGAGTAGCCCAAAGGCGGTGACAATTTGGTTAAGTTTTCCCCAGTCGTCGCTATCGCTGATAATATGGCGACGTGTATCATAGTCTTGTTCAAGTTCTTCTTGCTTTTGAGACAGGTAATCAGCAACAATTTCGTCTGTCTGTCTCTCCATTTGGGCAAAGGTAGACAGTTTGGTGTCTGGAACCGTAGGAGTAGAAGGTTGGATGATGAAGTGGGTAGCAGGAGGGAACTGCTCGGTAGAGATCTTGGAGACAGTGATCGCCTCTTGAGGAAAGGCACTGAGGGGTTGTAGTGGTGTGGTGATATCTGCGATCGCTTTATTGAGTCGATTAACCTCGTTCTCTAATCGATGCAGTCTAGTTTCGATACTCGTGGGGGACGTCGGCTTTGAGGAAGCCAGAGGCGCAGACGGTAAAGGAATGTTTTGAGCTTTGTAGCGGTAATAAGCAGCCGCACGGTTGAGAACAGCACGGATCGAGTTTTGGCTGAGAATGTCGTCGAGTTCACTACGCTCAAATAGCTGGTTTAGGTCAAGGTCAACGGATTGAGCGTTGAGACTGAGGATATCACACAGCTTGTCACTGTTAGGTCGATTCAGATGTACTTTGTACTGAGATACACGATCAACAACAGAGCCATCGAAAAATTGCTGAAATTGCTCCCAGCGATCGGGAAAAAGGTTGAGAATAATCAGGCTGTTGGGAATGTGGGTTAAAATTTCTTTGACGGCGCTGCCAAAGTTTTTGAGCAGGGTAGGCTTATCACTGAGTCCTTCGAGTTGATCGAAAATAATAATCAGTGGTTCATCGAGAGTGGAGAGTTTGCCAAAAGTCGCGATCGCTTCCAGGGAGAATTCCTCTTTACTTATGTCATCGTGCCAGTTTTCCAATCCGATGTCTTTTGCCTGTTCATCGGGAATTTCACTGACGGCTAACCATCGCCGCACCATATCTTTTTTGCGCCGATCTGTGTAGCGACAAAACTTGAGAATTCCTTGGAGTATTGCCGCAGAATATCCAGCCGCCGTGTAACGATTTGTCCACCAATCCATGATGTGACGTTCAATATAAAGCCACCAATCGCGGTTCCGTTTGGTTCCCTCCAAACCAATACGGCTGTAAAGACTGAGGCTGTCTTGCTCCAATGCTGAGAGGATTTGCGTTCCCTTCTGGGTTGTGGTGACTTTATCGATGGATTTGAGAATTTTGACAAAGCTGTTGGCAAGCAGTTGCTCTAACTGGGTGTGCGGAGTGTCGGGAATGCCTTCGGCAAAGGATTCAAGAATGCGAGCGTAGGTATGATACAAAACAGCATTGGCATTATTGGGCTGACGGATAAAGAGCAGGCGGTTGGTTTTCAGCCGTTCTTTGGCGAGTCTCATCATCAGGTGGGTTTTACCCGCTCCGGCTTCACCAATGACAACCGCACCTTTGCTTTGTTGGTTTGGATCGCATTTGATGTCATTGATGATGGACTTAAGGATTTCATACTCGCTATGGTAAACCGCTTGCAGGTCAATGTGATCTTGGAACGGTGTGTCTACACGGCTACTGCTAAAAGGATTGTAGGTGTTCCGGAGGCGTTCGTACATAGCCAGATGTTCTTTGAGTTTTCGGTAGAGATGGTAAGTAAACTCGGCATCGTAGCGTGCCGTATGAGCGAGATTGGCGTCGAATAGTCTGTTTTTAACTTTGAGAAGGAAATGCTTGCTCAGGTATCTCAGCGAGTATTCAGGTAGATTTGGGAAACATCGTCGTGCCAGTTCACAACTACACTCGAAGGAAAACGAGGGCAACCTGACTCCGGCTTGAATAAAGCTGTTTCGCAACACTTTGCGGTCGTGTGCAGCATAGTGGCAGACGAGTATTTTGCTCTGAACCAGCGTGGCAAATTCACTCACGATGTTGCGTAGACTCTTGCACTTCAGTTGAATTGCTGTATTGTTTGGATGATCTTCAGTGAAGGCTTCATAGATGAGCTTGCCCTGACTATCGATGACGGCAATTTCGCTGAGTTCGCGTTTTCCCTCCGTGTCAATGACGACGAAGTTTTGCTCTGTCATATCCTTTAAGATTGACTTGCCTGACTATATCATGGGCAAAATACTGAACTAATATTTGAACCTGATAATATCTTGCCAAACTCCTGCAATCGATGCTAGAGTATATACGGTTGATTTTCGGTAGAGTAAGCTTGTTTCGATTTTTTCGATTTCGATTTTGTCCGCAGGCACTTCTCCGATGTAACTCGCTACAGGTTCAGTAAAAAGGAAGTGCCTTATGTCTATTTACGTTGGTAATTTATCCTACGATGTCACTCAAGAGGATTTGACGGAAGTTTTTGCCGAATACGGTAACGTCACTCGCGTGAGTGTACCAAAAGATCGTGAAACCGGACGTCCACGAGGGTTCGCTTTTGTGGAGATGGAGTCTGAGTCTAACGAAGACAGTGCTATTGAAACCCTTGATGGTGCTGAATGGATGGGACGCTCAATGAAGGTTAACAAAGCAAGACCACGGGAACGAAGCAATGGGAATCGCGGTGGCGGCTATAACCGTGGCTCTTTTTAACTTAACTGGCGAGGGGTTTGGGGAGCTATAAGTCCCGAACTGTACCCGTAAGGTCAGTGTCGGGATACATGGACTCCCCAACTTCGGGGCATTGAACCCCTACTCAATTGATTGAATCGTGTTAAAGTTGAACCATGATCTAAAAACGTATCCAGGGACTCTGGAGAAGCAAGAAATTGGCTCTCAAGTCGAGGTATCGGGGGCAATGTGCCTAGATAACTGGCGTAGGGGAGCAATGCCTAATAGCGATATTAGGAAGCCCATATTGTAATCTTCGATTCGATGTTGGGATGATGTCACGTGTGTCATACTGATATCACTACACTCCATGAGAGCGGTGATATATATAAATCGCGCCTTGTGAAAAAACTTGTTCACCGCTATAGCATTAAATGTTCAGCGGTGGGAGTGTCAAAAGCTGATTTCCTTATTTTTCCCTGAAATTTAGGAACGATAAGGAATTAAGTTACTATGGCTTTTGAAATTTGAGGGCAGGTAAATGTCTGCCCTTTTTGTGTTGAGCTTCAAAGGAGATAAGCATGGCTCAAGTTATTATTGGAGAAAATGAAGGAATTGAATCTGGACTTCGGCGATTTAAGCGCAAAGTATCTCGTGCTGGGATTTTCTCAGACATGAAGAAGAACCGCTTTTTTGAAACTCCCTTAGAAAAGCACAAACGCAAGGAAATAGCCAGACACCGACAACAACGCAGATATCGCAAACGGCGGTAAGAAATTGCTGATGTTCTTGACCTTTTCCCCTACGTTAGTACGGCTTCGCAGACCTTAAAAGTCAAGAGCTTTCCCTCAAAGGTGGTGAAGCGTCAAGTGTAGGGGCGGGTTTAGCTACTCAGGTAAGCGGGTTAATGATAACCTTTTAACAAAACCCGCCCTCAGTAGCCTATTCGTACTTTCGTGTTTCCTCAAGGAACTCGCAAGGTAACTCGAATCGTTCCAGTAACAGATTCTAAAGTAGACCACCCTAAGAGCGATCGCCGAATTGGATCGACAATGGTGGTATCCTGTAACGTTGACTCGATATCGTCGAGGATTACTCGTTGAACCGCACCATCGCGAATCTGTAACTCAAAGATAATTTCTCCTGTGAAACCCTCTGGGAGATTCAGGGATTGTAAATGTTGAGTCAAAGACGCGATCGCATCTTCTGCTTGTTCCGGTTCTAATCCTTCAATCTTCACCACTGTAAGTTGAGGAGAACCTTGGCTTAAGGTATCAGCCTCCTCTGACTGAGGTTGGGGAGTCGGTAGAGGCGCAGCAGGTACAGGTGCAGCCGAACCTCGCGAAAACCCACCTGCACTCCTCCTTGAAGATCGAATTCTGCGATTCCTAAATCTCAATGAAGAATTAGTCGGTACACCTCCAGTGAGTGTTGAATCCGCCGTATCACCAAAAATCCCCTCATAACTCACCCCTTCTGGTAACTCAACTGGAACTTGTACCCGCCGCCTTGTTCCATCGGGTTCCACGCGGACTTCTTCGCTTACCGCTACAAATGCCGTATATTGCGATAATAAGCGATAGTCTAACGCCGTCTGCGTCACCGCCTCGACACCCGACGTAGTTTCACCACCAAACATTTGATTCATCAAATCTTTGATCCGGGCGCGTCCCCACAATTGGGCAATTGCGGGATTATCGGTACTCTGATCAAAATTCACCGATAGAGTTCGTTCATACTGTTGACCCCCCGCCGCCATCCCGGTAATCTTAATTGTGCCATTGCGACGGTCTGATTTCCGTCCAAACAAAACCAAAGGCTGATTGGCAAACAAATCGGGTGCAGCTAGGGGGTAGATTTGCGCCGATATCCCCTCTCCTTGCCAACTGACCTGAATATTCGTTAATACTGGATTATTAATTTGGCGGACGAAGGTTTCAGCCACCTCTTGCGTGGGTTCATCCTGACGAATAATTTTGGCTGTACCCCGCCCCACCTCGGCTAAACGGTTCAGCAAGAAGCGATTCACTGAACTCCCGACACCGAAACTATAGAGGCGATTACCCGGTTTGAGTTGTCGTTGTACTTCAGCAATTACCTGCGATTCATTACCAATATAGCCATCAGTGAGTAAAACCACACTTCGCAGGCGATTGGGTGCAGCCGGAGGAAAGTTCAACACCGCCCGCATCCCATTCATTAATTCTGTACCGCCATTTGCCTGCAACCCATTAATATAATTCAATGCCTGAGTGCGATTTTGGGCAGTATTGGCTAAAGGTTGCGGCGAAAGCTGAGTCGTCGTATTGGCAAAATCGATAATAGTAAACGTATCGTCCGGATTCAACCCATTAATAAAGCGGCGCATCAATTCCTGTGACTTCAGCAACGGTTCACCGCGTTGAGAACCCGATGTATCCATGAGAAAGACGACATCTTTAGGTACTATCTCATTAGGGCGATAGTCTAGGGCGGGAATCAAGTAAAGGGCAAAATGTCCACCCCGTTCATCGGCTTGGGAAAGGATAGTGGCTTGCGTGCGATCGCCTGCGACTTGATAGCGTAAAATTAGGTCTTTGTTGGGAATCGTGTCTTCCCCGCCTAACTGTACCTGCACCGTTTCACCTCGGCGTTCGCTGCGAATCTGATGGGAGGGGGAACGCACCGCCTGAATCGGTACGCCAGCATTAATCTCTACGGTTACATTAATATCATGTCCTGAACGAGTTCCTGGCTTGAGAACTGGCGGGGTAATGCGGGAGGCGTCGGGAACTTGGTCTGTATTTCCACTATTACCACTGGGAGTACCGGGAATATAACGGGGACCAACAACCATGGGAAACACAAATTCATAGTCACCGCCCTGAAATTTTAGGCTATCAGTGTAGCGAATCGTGACATCAATCTGTTCTCCGGGTTTGATATTCGCCAGAGACTGAGTAAAAATATTGGCCCCTTCTTGTTCTAGGAGTCCCGCCGTGCGTCCTTCCTGACGCGCCTGTTCGTAAATGGCTTGGGCTTCCTCACGTTTTTTAATCTCCCCTTTAATCGTGCGATCGCCGATTTTAATTTCCATATCATACACCGCCGCCTCATCGGGCAAGGGGAAGACATAGACGGCTTCTAAAGGTTCGGCAAAGGGGTTTTCAAAGGTTTGTGTTACTTCAACTTGAGAGACATTTCCTGTAACTTTAGCATTCACCTCGGTATGCTTGAGAGGAAAGACTTGCTGTTGTCCCTCTTCCGATTGAACGTATAACCCGCCAACCGGAAGTTCTTGCTGATTGTTGGCGAGAGTTTGGCTGATCACTCGTGTCGGTATCTTAGCCGGAACTTGAGCTAAGGTTATCGGAACAACTACGAAGATACCACTTAGGCATAAAGTTATGGGTATAGCCTCGACAAATTTCATACACGTCTCATTAAAAAAGTTTGGAAACTTTATGTAGTTTATTTAGGGTGGGCAAAAGTTATAAATTTCAAATGCTTATAGTATCGTTCGTTGCTCTTGCCCACCACAGGAGTACTTTGAGCTGATTACCAGTAAGGCAAGATATGAGTATAACTTAAAAGAGTTGGGAGTGCGAGAGTCTTAACTTGTGACTATCGGGTAATCCAGACTGATAACAAGGATGGAAAGTTTCGCCACATCTACTCATCCTCCTGATCGAATAATTCTAACAAACCCACTGTACCCACAAAGAACGTATAAGTTCCATAGACGATGGATGTCTTTTGTCTAGAAGGCGCATAAGCCGCTGCGATAATCGCTTCCACTAAATGAATGGTAACGGCAAAACGCCCCAGCCAAAAAACAGGTTCAAGGATTGTGGGGACACTCAGATCACTGAATAAAGCATAAATATTCCAGAGTTCTAGTGCAATTGCCCCACTGATCAGACTGGTGGATATAACTTTTATGGCGTTGAAAATGTTTTTTTTTTGTTTGATAGACTTTAACTGCATAATCAGAGTCAAGCGTTTTGAATGTTCATTAGCTTACCACAAAACTCCCTGAAGATTTCCTGGTTCTGCCGCCAAGTCAGGGATTGTAAGGATTATCAGGGAAAAGAATACCCTTTCTTTCTTGTCTTTCTTGCTCCCCTCTCCCCTGGAGGGAGAGGGGCTGGGGGCTCACAAGGGTAGGTTTTTTACATTGACGGTATAATGGAGGTAAGACTTGGAAGACCTGGAGGGAAAGTGGACAAGGAAGAAGACCAAAAAACCATCAAAACTCATGAAGATCTAATTATTTAT
>NZ_JAVKEA010000187.1:0-63342 GCF_040221695.1 Coleofasciculus sp. E2-BRE-01
CCTACTCAGGTAGTTCTCCCCGTGCCGGAGCAAAAGGGGCAAGCCGGGAGCCTCTGCCAAACTGCTGTACTCGACATCATAGCCAAAACCAGGCGAAGCCTTCCCCCTTCATCGGATTTCCACGACCCCTGAATCCTTACGATCGATTGAAAGATGAGTTTCTCGCCAATACATCCCACGAACTCCGCACTCCCCTCAATGGGATTATTGGCATTGCTGAGACGTTAATGGAGGGAGCTACAGGTTCGCTCCCTCAACAAACTCGCTTCAATCTAAATTTAATTATTGCTAGTGGTCGGCGTTTAAGCAATTTAGTCAATGATATTTTAGATTTTTCTAAAATTAGACACAAAGATATTCAGCTCCAACTTAAACCGATAGGAATGCGGGAAGTGGCTGAAATCGTGCTGACTCACAGTCAGCCTCTGATTGGACAAAAGGAGTTGCAACTTATTAATCGAATTCCGGCGGATTTGCCCTCAGCCAACGCTGATGAGAATCGCCTCCAACAAATTCTGTATAATTTGGTGGGCAATGCGATTAAGTTTACTGACAGGGGCAGTGTAGAAATCGCCGCCGAATTAGTCGATACTGATCTGGTTATCTCGGTTCGCGACACGGGTATTGGCATCCCAGATCAGAAATTAGAGCGAATTTTTGAATCGTTTGAACAGGCAGAAGGGTCTACGGATCGAGTCTATGGCGGCACGGGTTTAGGGTTAGCCGTGACCAAAAAGTTAGTCGAATTGCATCGGGGAAAAATTAGTGTTGAATCAACGGTTGGTGTGGGATCGCGGTTTATTTTTACTTTACCCATTTCGGACGGTTTCCGAGAGGACAGCCCAACTGAATTAGCTATGAATCCCGAATCAGAACGCTATCAATTTGAACAGACCTCGATGGTGAATTCGGAAAACGTTACGGTGGGAGAAGCAGCCAATCAGCGGTTTCAAAATTCGGAGTGTGGAATAGACTCGCCGCCAAACTCTCAAATTCAAATGGAGGGAACGGACGGGTTTAAGGTTCAGGATTTAAACCGTCCAAAACCAGAAGCATGGCACATCTTGATTGTAGATGACGAGTTGGTGAATCGACAGGTTTTAGTCAACTATTTATCGTTGCACAACTATCAGATTACCCAAGCTTCATCGGGTGCGGAAGCGCTAGCGGCTCTGGAAAATGCTGTCAAACCTGATCTGATTTTGCTAGATGTGATGATGCCGAGAATGACCGGCTATGAAGTGACGCAAAAAATTCGTTCTTCCTGGCAACTTTACGAACTGCCGATTGTGCTGTTGACGGCTAAAAATCGCCTTTCTGATTTGGTTACTGGATTGGAAACGGGAGCGAATGATTATCTGAGCAAGCCAATTGCTAAGGAAGAATTACTCGCCCGGATCAAAACCCACTTGAATTTGCAACAAGAAATCATTGATCGCCAACGGGCGGAAATAGAGTTACGCGAAAGTGAAAAGAGAACCGCTCAATTTTTGGAGGCTGTCCCCGTGGGCGTGTTTGTTGTTAATGCCGACGGACAATCTCACTATGCAAATCAAACCGCACAACAAATTCTGGGTAAGGGGATTGTTACCGAAACGACAGTCGCTCAATTAAACGAAGTTTATCAAGCCTATCTAGCAGGAACACAGCAGTTGTACCCAACCGAAAATCAGCCCATTTTGCGAGCATTGAATGGCGAAAGTGTGACGGTTGATAATATGGATATCCATCAAGGGGACAGGATTATTCCCTTAGAAGTGTGGGCGACGCCAATTTTTGATGAACAGGGTCAAATTGCTTATGCTATAGCTGCTTTTCAAGACATTAGCGAACGTAGACGTTCAGAAGCCGAACGAGTTCAGTTTACCCACGAAATCAAACGAAAAAATGTTGCCCTACAACAGGCAAAAAATGAATTAGCCGATTACAGTCATACTCTAGAACAAAAAGTCGTCGAACGCACTCAAGAACTGTCACAAACGTTAGAGGTTCTCCAAGCAACTCAAGCGGAATTAATTTTTGAAAACAAGTTACTCAAAAGTGCTGAACAAGCCTCTACTTTTGACTATCAAGTGGGGGAAGTTTGCCGATGGATGCTCCTACTTATGTGGTGCGTTCTGCCGATCATTATCTCTATAAGGCATTGAAACGCGGGGAGTTTTGTTATATTCTCAATCCCCGCCAGATGGGTAAGTCAAGCCTGATGGTACGCATGATGCGTCACCTCCAGCATGAGGGATTTAGCTGCGGGGCGATTGATTTGACCCGCATTGGCAGCGAAAATGTTACGCCTGAGCAATGGTATAAGGGATTGACCGTAGAGTTATGGCGAAGTTTTGGTTTGCTAAGAAAGGTGAATCTAAAAACGTGGTGGCAGGAGCAAGGAGATATTTCTCCCCTTCAGCGGTTGAGTCAATTCATTGAAGAGATTTTGCTGGGTGAAGTGACTCAAGCCGATAATAGTTCTCCAGCAAACCTGGTCGTTTTTATTGATGAAATTGACATTGTATTAGGCTTGAATTTTCCAGTGAATGACTTTTTTGCTCTGATTCGCTCCTACTATAACCAGCGCAGTATCAATCCAGAGTATCGACGTTTAACATGGGTTCTCTTGGGAGTCGTCACCCCCTCAGATTTAATTACTGATTACTACAGAACCCCTTTTAATATTGGTCAGGCGATTCAACTGGAGGGCTTTAAAGAGCATGAAGCCCAACCTTTGCTGCAAGGATTGACTGACAAAGTGAGCAGTCCTCAAACCGTTCTCAAAGAGATTTTATCCTGGACGAGTGGTCAGCCTTTTTTGACCCAGAAGCTCTGTAAACTGATCCGCAGTGCTTCAGTGGGTATCCCGACTAACAGAGAAGCTGAATGGATAGACAATTTAGTGCGATCGCGGGTTATCGAGAATTGGGAATCCCAGGATGAACCCGAACATTTGAGGACGATTCGCGATCGCCTCCTCAATAGTAAGCGATCGGTTCGGCTACTAGAACTCTATCGACAAATTTTGTGTCAAGCAGAAGTCGCCTCAGTGGATAGTCTAGAAGAAAGGGAGTTGCTTTTGTCGGGAATAGTTATTAAGGAACAGGGTTCTCTGAGAGTTCATAACCGTATTTATGAATTGATCTTTGACCAGAGTTGGATTGATCTGCACCTCAACCCAAACTCTTAGATATTAGATCCCCGACTTCTTTGAGAAGTCGGGGATCTGGGCTAGATCTGGGCTAACTGATCAGGGACTCAAATTTCCGTTATAATAGGTGACTAATTAAATTTAGAACCCCGACTTCAAGAAGTCGCCGATCTGGGTCAGAGGGGAGACTACCCATGCCGCGAAGACGGATTCCATTACAAATCGGCAATTTTTATCATATCTACAACCGAGGGAACAATTACCAAAGAATTTTTTTTGAGCGAGAGAACTATGTTTATTTTCTCAGATTAGTGCGGCAGTATCTTACGAGCAATGGAGTCGATGTTGTTGTTTACTGTCTTATGCCTAATCATTATCATTTCTTAGTGTACCTGAGAGATGAAACCTTATCTGACGCGATGAAATCACTGTCACTCTCCTATACAAAAGCCATTAATCGACGCTTCAATCGGGTTGGGGTATTATTTCAGGGGCGGTTCCACAGTATCCATGTTGACCAAACCGAGTATTTGATTCATCTGTGTCGCTATATTCATCTTAATCCAGTGAAAGCTGGACTGGTGCAGCAGGCTGAAGAATGGGAGTTTTCCAGTTATTTGGAATATGCTGGGTTACGCAAAGGAACGTTACCTAAGACAGAGTTGCTCAGAGCGCAGATCGAGGGAGAGTTAACGTATCAGCAGTTTTTAACAGATGGTGATTTGCCCAATAGCGTTGGTTTCAAACGACTGTTGCTGGATGAGTAAAATCCCCGACTTCCCCGATTGGGTATGGGTAAGATCCCCGACTTCCCCGACTGGGTATGGGTAAGATCCCCGACTTCTTCAAGAAGTCGGGGATCTGAAAGATATCAAAAGCGGAGACTAATCTGGGAAGGCGAATCCGGTTCTGGGATCGCGGATAAATAACCCCAGCACTAAAGAGTCCATCACCGTGTCCCATACAGGGTTCAAACGCTCTGCATCATCTACCCAGTAGTCAAATGTAATCAAACATTGAACGCCAGAACCTAACCCAATGCAGATGCGGGAATAGGCGTCGCGGTTTTCGTTAGGGTCAATAAATTTGAATTGAGTCCAGACAATGCGGGCAGTTTGGCGCTTTAGTTCAATAATTTCGCCCTTCTCCGTTATATTCCGCTCATCATCTCGAACCACTCGCTTTAATAAAGAAACCAGGGGAAATTCAGCCCAGTCGCCTGGGGGGAGTAGATTATAGGACGCTTCTAAGCGACAATCATCGTTGGGTGGCTTGTTGTCCAGAAACCGAAACGACTTGGTATCCGGTTCAAAATGCCAATCTTCGGGAACATCAAAGCGTAATGCTCCTCGCCCTGCTACGAAGATCCGATGTCCTGGCTTGGATGTCCAGTTGTGGTCTTCTTTTAGCTCTAGGGTTTCCTTGATCCATTGGAGATTGTGCTTTTTGCGTTTAGCCATAGCCGATCGCCTAGATGAAAACCACATTTAACTATTGATGGTAACACTATCTCTGGCTCCCAGAGAGGGTGGGCTAGGTTTCTACACCATTTCCGTCTATGGATGGAGGTGTGCAAAAACTGATACGGTTAAGCACTAGCCGAAAGACTCCGAAATCCTTATTCTGGATTAATGGCAGTGAGTGTGAATGAGCAGTGCTGAGGACAAGTAACTAATGGGACGAATCTTTATTTCTGCCGGACACGGAGGAATTGAACAAGGGGGACGTGATCTAGGGGCGATCGCAGGCGGTACAACGGAAGCTCAACAGATGATTCTGCTGCGGGATCAGATTGTCCCGGAGTTGCGATCGCGTGGCTTTGAGGTTCTCTCTGTCCCCGATGACTTGAGTTCCACTGAATCAATCCAATGGATTAATGCGCGTTCTCGCCCCGGCGATGTGGCGCTGGAAATTCATGCGGGTTCTTCCCCGAATCCCAGTGTCCGAGGAACGGCGGTTTACTACATCGCCAATAACACCGAACGCAAAAATCATGCGGAACTGATCCTCCTCGCACTGCTGCGACGCCTTCCCCAATTGCCAAACCGAGGCGCGAAGCAGGATACGGCGACAGGAATGGGGTTTCTGTCATTTACCCGCGATACGATTCTTCCTTCGCTGCTGATGGAGGTTGGCTATCTCACCAATCCAGAGGATCGGTTTATTATTCAAAATCGCCGCCGCGAAATGGCGTTAGGGATTGCGGATGGACTAGCGGCGTGGAGTCGGGCGGTTTCGGGAACGGAACCGGGAGGAAATGGAACGGATGTTACTTATCCTTCGATTAATATCAAGATTAATAATCAAACGTATGGAGAGCAGGGCATTATTGTCAATAACAATGCCTATATTCCGATTGACTTAGCCGATCGCTTGGGTGTGGATTTAACCACGATTCCCGGTATTCGTCGCCTCCAGTATCGGGGAGTGGTTTACGTTAAAGCGATTGAATTGCGAGATTATAATATTTCAGTCGGTTGGGATGCGGCGACACGGACGGTGATTTTGCGTTCAATTTTGCAAATTTGTCCGGGTCAAATTGACCGAATTATGGCACATGGGAATACGTCAGAAGTACAGTTAATGATGTTTCTCAAAGCCAATAATGAAGACGCCCTGGCTCAGTTTCCCGACTTACCCAAGCTTTACCGCGAAGAAGCCGCCATTGAGGGGGTGAATTATGATATTGCGTTTTCTCAAGCCATGGTGGAAACGAACTTTCTCCGTTTTGGTGGTGACTTGAAACCCAGTCAAAATAACTTTGGCGGCTTAGGATCAGTCGGGGGTGATCCGGAGGGGGCGACATTCCCCAGCGCCCGATTAGGCGTTCGCGCCCATATTCAACAATTAAAAGCCTACGCCAGTTTAGAACCTTTGGTACAAGAAGTGGTGAGTCCCCGGTTTCGCTTTGTCACTCGTGGAATTGCACCCCTCGTCCAGCAGTTGAGCGGACGGTGGTCGGCTGACTTGAATTATGGCGATCGGATTATGGCTGTTCTCCGCCGTCTCTATGAATCAGCCGGCTTTTTCTAAGGATTAGTAGTCCTCAAACCTTTACGAATGACAAATGACGATCTCTACCGTTAACTTTTGTTGTGTCCACATACTTAGATTATGACCAGTCCAAAACTTTAGTTACTTCCTTAGTTAGCGTTATTGGGTCAAAGGGTTTAGCAATAACTCCAGCAATACCCAATTGATCAAATTGAGTGATGTCGTTGTTAAACACTTTTGCCGTGAGTAAAATCACGGGAATTTTTTTGGTGCTGGGAGACTTTCGTAACTCTTTCAATAGGGTTAACCCATCCATATCTGGCATCATCACATCCAAGAGAATCGCATCAGGTTGTTCAGTTTGGGCTAACTGTAGTCCTTTCTTGCCGGATTCAGCCGTGATTACTTGCCAGTTGCCAATCGTTTCCAGGCAAGCTTGGATCACTAAGCAAAGATTGGGTTCATCGTCAATGACTAGGATACATTTGGTAGACATAAATCGAAATAGTTTTGAGGTTTGATTGTGTAAAAGCAGGTTTAATGATTATCGTTATCCCAGTCTCCATACCCCATTGGTTTTATTGTTAATTTATCGGTGGGGAGGGCGGGTTTTGTTTTTCATTTATCGGTGAATAGCTGACTTTAGTCCCTAAACCCGCCCCTACAGATTCCCTAAACTCGCCCCTACAGATTCCCTAAACCCGCCCCTACAGATTCCCTAAACCCGTCCCTACAGATTCCCTAAACCCGCCCATATTGCTGACTGTTCACGCTCTTCGAGGGTAGATTTATTACTGATTACTTGTTTCCTCCTGATTAATTTTCTCTATTTGACGGGCAAAATGGGTTTCTCGATACTGCAATGATCGCGCTAATTCTAGACCTTTTTGAAAAGCGTCTAAGGCTTGGGCATACTTGTTTTGGGTGAGATAAATCTGACCCATTTGATCGTAAGCCTGCATCAAGCCATAATAATTGTAGGACTGTTGTTCCACAATAATCAATGTTTCGTAAACCTGGAGTGCATAGTCGGGTTGGTCGTAAGATAAATAGAGTTGGGCTAATTTTTCGAGTGCATCACTGGCATAAGCAAACTGTTGCGATGACCAAGCGAGTGCATAAGCTTCTTGGTAGCTTTGAGAGGCTTGTTCGGGTTGATTCAGGGCTTCGTAGTCGGCACCAATCCCAATTTTTAGGGCGGGAATTTGAGTATAGTTTTCTTGGTTGAGATAACTTTCCACTAACCGTTCCTTGATCCGCAGGGCGTTTTCGGGTTTCTGGGATTGTTTATAAATGTTGAGCAATTCTTGTAGATAGTTAACCTCCGCCACGCGATCGCGCTTTGCTTGAGCTATTGCCAGTAATTCTTCATAAATGGCGGCGGCTTGGGGATAATCAAACCAAGCTAAGTGGAGTTGGGCGATTGTTTCTAAGGTTTCGGCTTGAGTTTCCAGATCACCTTGTTGACGGGCATCGGCTAAAATTTGCTCATAGATAGCTAGGGCGTTTCTGGGAACTCGTACCTGTTGATAAGCTTGACCTAATGCACCTAAAATTTCTGGCTCTAACTCCCCTTCTTCCTCAGCGTTTTGCTGAATCGTTTCTAAGCGTTTGGTAATTAACTGTACCTGGGATTTCGCATTCCGACTCCAAGCAATTTCACCCACGCGCCCTAGGGTTTTAACTTCTTCTAATCGTCCACCCAAGACTCGCCGTAACCGAATTTCTCGATACCAGATATCAAACGCCTCTTCTAGATTTCCCGCCCTCAATTCGGCGGCGGCTTGATTATTCAGTTGATTGAGATCTTCCCTCAGTCGGCGGCGTTCTAAGGGGCTTAAAGGGCGTTCTACGGGGGGATTGGGAAGCAGGGGATCACCAGTGGTATCCAGTTCTAGGGGATTGGGTGGATTTGTTTCAGCGGGTTGGGCTAATGTTCCACCACTTAACCCTAACCAGAGCGTCGCTATGCAAAAGAGTAGTTGAACTTTTCTCATTAATTTAAGCTGTATAAGATGCAACACTGTTTTAAGGAGAGCCAGGAAATAAATTTCCGGCTGAAAGCTAAAGTAAGCTAAAGCTTACTACATTAAAGACTTTTAACCCGTTTGAACGGGACGTGAGCTTTTAGCCCATAGACGCAAAGTGGCTTCTCTTCGAGAACTTTAGTTCAGAACTTAAATCTGATTAATTATTATCTTATCTGCCAACGTAATCACCATTGACGCTTAAAATCAACTTAGAGTTTCTCAAGGAAACCCCTACCCTAAGACTTTTGACATTGTTTATGATTCAGCGCTTAACACAAAATTCATTAAAAGTCAATAGATTTCGCCCCCTATTATCTCGACTCTTCGTCGTGGCGATCGCGCTATTGACTCTGTTGACGACGAGCTGTAGTCCCTCTACCGCTAGAACCGCCGAACAGCGCACGTTTCTGGATTTATCCTTGGACTTTTTGGCGGAGTATCAACTGCCCAAACCGATGAGGTTTGAGGATACTCCCGTTGGCGGCTTATCCGCCCTCTCCTATGATCGGGAGCGCGATCGTTTTTTGGCACTATCCGATGATCGGTCAAATCTCGCACCCGCCCGATTTTACACCCTAGCGCTGACGATTAACCGCGACTCAGCCGGAGAAATTGGGATTGAATCCGTCACTGTGGAGGATGTAACCGTTCTCAAAGACGAAAACGGCAAACCCTATCCGGCGGGAACCATTGACCCCGAAGGCATCGCCCTATCCGGTAAAGGTGGCGTATTTATTTCCACTGAAGGGGTTCCTAGTCAGGGAATTGAACCCTTTATTCAAGAATTTGACCGCCAAACGGGGCAACCGTTGCAACGCTTGCGAATTCCTGACCGCTTTCTCCCGAATAATACTACAGAAGAGGAACAAGTTCCCCGTGGCGTACAAGAGAACCTAGGCTTTGAAGCATTAACCTTAGAACCAATTACGTTAGCGGCGGCTAGTGGCGATCCTTTTCGCCTATTTACAGCAACGGAATCCGCGTTAATTCAAGATAGTTTACCCCCAGATTCAGACGAGGTTCCCCGAATTCGGCTGCTGCATTATTTAATCAGCGATATTGCGCCACCCATGCTAGTAGCGGAACATTTGTATCCACTGGCTCCCGCCCCCAAAGGGACAATTGATTATGGTTTATCGGAATTAGTGGCATTAGATACAGAAGGTCACTTTCTGAGTTTAGAACGGAGTTATGGGTTGTTTGGACTCAGCGCCCAAATTTATCAACTAACCCTGGGTGGGGCAACCGATACATCTAATGTTGCCAGTCTCAAGGGGAATATTTCTCGCCTTGATCCGGTGAAGAAAAAATTGCTCCTTGATTTGAGTACTTTGGGAATTTATTTAGATAATCTGGAAGGGATGACCCTAGGTTCACGGTTGCCAGATGGGAGTCAGAGTTTGGTATTAGTCAGTGATGATAATTTTAATCAAACACAGATTACGCAGTTTCTTTTGTTTCGATTAAACCGGAATAAGTCGAATTGAGCTAAATTGTAGTGGCGTGATACAGCTAATTGGCTCTCTTCCTCTCTCCCCTTCTCCTTGTCAACCTCAATTATAAAATTAAAGCCATAGCAGGTTGACAATTTGAAATAAATGTGTATTTTTCCCAATTCCCCCCACAGTCGGGGCGAGTTTAGTTACATTTGTTGTGAGATAAGAAACGATAGTAGTGAAACCCGCCCCTACAGACACGCTATGGCACGTCTAGCGAAGCGAAGGGGCAAAACTTCCCCCCCTCAATGCCGACAAACCCCTTAAAATGAAAAGACAGCTAATTGTTTAGATTTGTATAGCCAACTCAGGTATAGAACGATATATGGCTGCTGCCGTTTTAATCGAGAATCTAAAAAAATACTACGGGGATGTCGAAGCCGTGAAGGACATCTCCCTGAACGTCGAACCGGGTGAGATTTTTGGCTTACTCGGTCCAAATGGGGCGGGGAAAACCACAACGATTCGCTGTCTGTGTACCTTAAGTAAACCCGACGCGGGTAAGATTGAGGTATCGGGAATTTCTGCGATCGCGAATCCGAGAGCCGTCCGTCGTCGCATCGGTTATGTCGCCCAGGAAGTGGCATTAGACAAGGTGTTGACAGGGCGCGAGTTACTGCAACTACAAGCGGATTTATATCACCTACCCAGCAACATTGCCAAAGAGCGGGTCAATACCATGATAGAGGTGTTGGGCTTGCAGGAGTATGCTGATAAAAAGACAGGAACCTACTCCGGCGGAATCCGCAAGCGTCTGGATTTAGCCTCCGGCTTACTCCATAAACCGGATGTGTTAGTTCTCGATGAACCCACGGTGGGATTGGATATCGAGAGTCGGGTTGTGGTGTGGAATTTCCTGCGTCAATTGCAAAACGCGGGTACGACCATATTTATTACCAGCCACTATTTGGAAGAAGTAGATATTTTAGCCGATCGCGTGGCAATTATCGACAAAGGCTTGGTCATTGCCGAAGGTACGCCCTCTCAGTTAAAGGATAACGTAGGAGGCGATCGCATAACCCTCCGCATCCGGGAATTCTCACCCCGAGAAGAAGCCCAAAATGCCAAGGAAAAGCTGGAGGTGTTACCCTTTGTCCAAGAAGTGATTATTAATACGGCGCAAGGAAATTCCCTTAACTTGGTCGTCAAACCCCAAAGTGACGCATTGACAAACATTCAGCAATCCTTAAAAGACGCCGGATTACCTATCTTTGGCATTGCCCAATCTCGACCTAGTTTAGATGATGTCTACCTAGCTGCCACGGGTCAAACCTTAATGGATGCTGAACTCGCGGCGGCGGGAACACGAGATGTGAAGGCAGAGAAAAAGCAACGGATGAAGGAATGATGAGAGAGCAGGGGGAGCAGGGGGAAGATGGGGTTGTAGAGACGTTCCGGTGGAACGTCTGGAAGATGGGGAACACCTCGACTTCGCTCGGTGTGTCAGATGGGGGAAATTATGTAGGGGCGGGTTTCACTACTATCGTTTGAAATGGTGCGTTACGCTACGCTAACGCACCCTACACCCACCCCGACTGTACATAAGGCGAATGACCAATGACAAATGACAAATGACCAATAACCAATAACCAATAACCAATAACATTATGAGTGGAACTGTAACACCATCAAAACCGGAAATTAATTGGCAACCCGACGTGGTAAGTCAAGTCCCCGTCAGCGACAAAGCAGGTGTCGGTGAATTTGTCCAAGAAACATTGGCACTTACTAAGCGCCTGTTTATCCAACTAAAACGACGCCCATCTACATTAATCGCTGGGGTAATTCAGCCGTTGATGTGGCTGATTCTGTTTGGGGCGTTATTTCAAAATGCGCCAAAAGGACTCTTTGGCGAAAGCTTATCTTATGCCCAATTCTTGAGTGCTGGCGTAATTGTATTTACCGCCTTCGCTGGTGCGCTCAATGCTGGCTTACCGGTGATGTTTGACCGGGAATTTGGCTTTCTTAATCGCTTACTTGTTGCACCTTTGGCGTCTCGCTTCTCCATTGTCGCCGCATCCGCTATCTATATCGTCGCCCTCAGCTTTATTCAAGCCGTGGTGATTGTCGCCGCCAGCGCGGTGATGGGGGCGGGTTTTCCTAATATAGCTGGACTGGGTGCGATCGCGCTGATTGTTTTCTTGCTGGTAATCGGGATGACAGCATTAAGTTTAGGACTCGCCTTTGTGCTTCCGGGTCATATTGAACTAATTGCGGTCATTTTTGTCACCAACTTACCCCTGTTATTTGCCAGCACTGCTCTAGCGCCGCTATCCTTTATGCCAAAATGGTTACAGCTTGTCGCCAGTCTCAATCCCTTAAGTTATGCGATTGAACCGATTCGCTATCTCTACCTCCATGGGAATTGGTCGTTAGGCAGTGTGGTTATGGAAGCACCTTGGGCGTCAATTACATTTGGTGGGGCTATTTTAGTCCTGTTTAGCTTTGCCGCCGCCGCGTTAGTTCTGATTAGTCCATTGCTACGGCGTCGATTTGCCTAATGGCATTAAAACTTGTAGGGTGGGCATTGCCCACCCACTTTAATAGGACTTACGCAAAGGCTCGATATGTAGGGTGCGTTAGCGAAGCGTAACGCACCGCAAGCCACCATCTGTGGTGTAGCTGCGTAAGTCCTGTTTAATTGAAATGGTCAACATACGTTTTCTAGAGGAATTAGCACCATCGTGGAACTTTGGACAGCGCTAGGCGTTTCTATCCTCAACGATTTACTGTTAAAAGACATCCTCCTGAAACTGGGGAAAGAAGCGTTAGAAGACTATGTAAAAGATTTTTTCAAAGACTGCATTAAAACCGGGGTACAATCTGCCCAACCCGATATCCTGAAGAAAGCCCTCGGTGAGGCTTTACAGCAATTCCTCAAACTCATCGAATATGAATTACTCTTCTATGTAACCGAAGCCGAAGTTCGAGACAACTATCAAATAGTAATTGAACAGTTTATCAAAGACGATGACGTTAAACCCCTGTTAGGAAAAGCCTTTGAAAAAGATTGTCGCGCCATCGACGCCAATCAATTAAGGACAATTTGGGTGCAGCGCTATTCACCTGATATGCCAACTGGGTTTAACTGGGAGGAGATTACCAAACCCTATCTCAAAGAAGTTAAAAGCATTGTCCGCAATTCGCGAGAGTTAAAGGAACTGTTAGAATTAGAGATTCTGGAATCTATTGAACAACAAGGGCGAGAAAATGCCGGAATTCCTCCCGATTTTAATCTAACCAAATATCAAGAAGGCTTACGGGAACGCTACAGCAACTTAAACCTATCCAGTTTAGACACAACAGGCTGCGCCTATAACCAACTGAAACTCTGGCGACTCTTCATCCCGCAAAATGTGCGACAAGTTCATCAGGGATTACCCCAAGTCTATGAACTCCCCAAAGAACATCAACGGCGACTGCGAGAGAGTAATCAACTTGACGCGGATGTGTCTCTGGAAGAGTTAACCGAATATAAACAGGTTTATTCTCAACAGTCAATTCGTCCGATTGGGGAAATTATTAACGATAACGATAACTATCCCTATCTGGTGATTCTCGGTGATCCGGGTTCTGGTAAGTCTACCTTGTTGCAATATTTGGCATTAGATTGGGCAAATTCTACACCGAATGACGCCAATTTTCATCCGATTCCCCTGCTGATTGAATTACGCACCTATATGCGAAATCGCGACGCGGGACAATGGAAGAATTTCCTGGAATTCTTCCATGATAGCAGTGGGATTGTCTGTCATCTGAATCAGCATCAACTGGTGGAACAGTTAAAAGCCGGAAATGCTTTGGTCATGTTTGATGGCTTGGATGAGGTATTTGATCCGGGGAAACGGGAGGATGTAATTACCGATATTCATCGCTTCACCAATGATTATCCTGATGTGCGGGTAATTGTTACGTCTCGTGTGATTGGCTATAAACCGCAGCGGTTACGAGATGCCCAGTTTTATCATTTTATGTTACAAGATTTGGAGGCAGATCAGATTCAGGAATTTATTACCCGTTGGCATGATTTAACCTTTACCAATCAAGTAGATAAACAGAGGAAGCGGGAACGGTTGCAACGGGCAATTGATACCTCAAAAGCGATTCGCGAACTGGCTGGAAATCCGCTGCTATTGACAATGATGGCAATATTAAATCGCAATCAGGAATTGCCCAGAGATCGACCGGAATTATATAATCAAGCCTCGCGAGTATTGCTGCATCAATGGGATGTGGAACGGGCGTTAGTCGAACATCAGCAGTTAGAGATTCAAACCATTGATTATAAAGATAAGCAGGCGATGTTGCGTCAGGTAGCTTATCAGATGCAAGCAGCAGAGAAAGGGTTGGCGGGTAATCTGATTGCGGCGGATGAGTTAGAGCAGATTTTGACAGATTATCTGAAAACCTTAGATATCAACAATCCCAGGGTGATAGCTAGGGTGATGATAAAGCAACTGCGGGAACGGAATTTTATCTTATGTTTCATGGGGGCAGATTATTATGCCTTTGTGCATCGGACATTTTTGGAATATTTCTGCGCTTGGGAATATGTTTGGCAGTTTGAGAAAGAACGAACGATTTCTCTGGAGGATTTGAAAACCGAGGTTTTTGGTAAGCATTGGCAGGATGAGTCTTGGCATGAAGTGTTACGGCTGATTGTGGGGATGATTGAACCAAAGTTAGCTGGGGAGATTATAGATTATTTGAGGAATCAGTCGGGGGAAGCGGAAAAGTTTATTAATGTGTTTCTAGCGGCGGATTGCCTTTCTGAGGTGAGGAATCGTTCGGTTATTGCATCAACGGCGACTCAATTACTGAACCAGATTAAGGGGTTAATTCAGTATGACTTACCTTATTGTTACGAACATTATGGAGAGGATTTCAAATTAGTTCTGGAAATTCGCAGCCAAGCGGTTGCTGCCATTGCGACAACCTGGCATGATTCTCCAGACACTTTACCTTGGCTGAAACAAAAAGCCCAATCTGATGACGATTGGGTTTTGCGAGGTGCAGCGGTGGGAGAATTAGCTCAAGGCTGGAAAGATGACCCAGACACCTTACCTTGGCTTAAACAAAAAGCCCAATCTGATGACCATTGGGCTGTGCGATATGTAGCGGTGCAAGAAATAGCTCAAGGCTGGAAAAATGACCCTGAAACCTTACCTTGGCTTAAACAAAAAGCCGAATCTGATGACGATTCTAATGTGCGACGTGCAGCGGTGCAAGAATTAGCCAAAGGCTGGAAAAATGACCCAGACACATTACCTTGGTTGAAACAACAAGTCCAATTTAATGATAATGGGCTTGTGCGAAGTGCAGCGGTGGAAGCATTAGCCAAAGGCTGGAAAAATGACCCAGATACCTTACCTTGGCTCAAACAAAAAGCCCAATTTAATGATAATGGGTTTGTGCGAAGTGCAGCGGTGGAAGCATTAGCCCAAGGCTGGAAAGATGATCCAGACACCTTACCTTTGCTGAAACAAAAAGCCCAATCTGATGACGATCGGGCTGTGCGAATTACAGCGGTGCGAGAATTAGCCAAAGGCTGGAGAGATGACCAAGACACTTTACTTTTGCTAAAACAAAAAGCCCAATCTGATGACGATTGGTTTATGCGAGAAGCAGCGGTTAAAGAATTAGCAAAAAGCTGGAAAAATGACCCAGATACCCTACCTATTCTAAAACAAAAAGCGCAATCTGATAACGATTCGGCTGTGCGAAGTGCAGCGGTACAAGAATTAGGCAAAGGCTGGCAATATGAGCCATGGCTCTTTGAATTATTACGCGATCGCGCTCTCAATGATCCCTTTGTGCGAGAGCAAGAATGGCAAAACAATCCTCGGCAATTAGCAATTGAAATCATTATTAAACAATATCCTAACCATCCCAAAACTCTACCCTTGCTGCGCGACAGAGCCGAAAATGACCCCGATGAGAAAGTTAGAGAGTTTGCTCAGAAAAAATTGGCACAATTAGTGTAGGGGCGGGTTTCACGACTATCTTTTGGGTTGCAAAGGTGCGTTACGCTACCCTGCGGGAACGCTTCGCGAACGCTAACGCACCCTACACCCGCCCCGACTCAGGTATCTAGACTTCCTGTCAAAAGAAAGGGCGATCCGATAAAATTAAATAGACACAGTTGTCAATTTGTGCAAGCGGGTCGCCCCTACCGGGGAATTAAAAGAGCGATCGCTCTCGAAACGTGTTAAGAAAGATATGGGTAATGATAGCGATCGGGAAAAATCCCAGATAAAAATAATTAGAGGCGCTATAGTAGGGGCACGGCACTGCCGTGACCTTATCGGTAGAACTACCGTATCCTGATGGAAATCTAATTATAATTTCTAAATAAACAGGTTAATTGCCTTCAACAACCCCACGCTACTGACGTGGAGCATGGGGATTGCAAGACAAATTGCATTTTAAACCGTTGAATACCGCGTAGAGTCTCAGTTTGGTACAGACATCCGGATACTTCCCTAGTCCGGATTACCTCTAAAACCTTTTGTCGGGTTGTTGTTAAGTCAAGACATCTTAACTGAGATGGCGGGAAGGGACTACACACTCTTACTCGGAGGTTTATCACCATGTTGCGAGTACCAGTTTTATCGAAATCAGGTAAGCCATTAATGCCCACAAAACCTAGCCGTGCTAGACGTTGGCTTAAAGAAGGTAAAGCTAAAGTATTGTATAACTACTTAGAATGTTTTGCTATTCAGCTAACATTTGAAACGAAAGAAAATACTCAGTCTGTAGCCGTGGGGATAGACCCTGGCAAGCGATATTCCGGGATTGGGGTTCAATCAAGTTTAGTTACCCTTTGGATGGGACACTTAGTTCTACCGTTCAAAACAGTCAAGGAACGGATGGAATTACGGCGAGTGATGCGTCGAGCAAGGCGGGGTAGACGAATTAACCGGAAGTTACCTTATTCTGAACGTTGCCATCGTCAAGCTCGGTTTGATAATCGCAAACAAGGTAAACTGCCGCCGTCAATTCGAGCTAATAAACAGCTTGAGTTACGGGTAGTCAAAGAGTTGTTCAAGCTATTCCCAATTAGTGCCATCCATTATGAATTAGTTATGGCGGATGTAGACAAGACGTGCGGACGTAAATCGGCTCGGTCTGGCGTTGGCTTTTCTCCAGTCATGGTAGGTCAGAGACAAATGCTAACTTGGTTATCTGAGTTAGCCCCTATTATCACCCATAAAGGATGGCACAGGGATGGTAACGGAACCAGTCAACTTAGGCAATGGTTAGGATTAGCCAAAGACAAAAAGAACAAGGCTAATCAGACGCCTGCAACCCATGCCGTTGACGGTGTAACCTTAGCCGCGTTCGAGTTCATCCAATGGCGGGAATGGCATTCCGATCATGCTAAACATGGTAGCTGGGTAGGTAATGTTCAAGTTACCCCCGCGCCGTTTGCGGTAATCCGTAGACCACCCGTTAGTCGTAGACAATTGCATCTATGTATTCCCTCTAAAGGTGGACTACGGCGTAAGTATGGCGGCACAGTCACCCGTCATGGGTTTAGAAAAGGTGACAAAGTTATAGCCGAAAAAGCTGGAAAAACTTACATCGGTTGGTGTTCTGGAGACACCGATAAACTGGTTTCGGTTAGTGATATTAACTGGAAACGTTTAGGACAATTTAGTGTCAAAAAAGTCCAGTTGTTGCAGCGAAGCACGGGGTTAATTGTCGTGCCTGCAACTGGACCCTTCAAACCTCACCGCATCGAGCGGCGCGGTTTGACCTCTATCCCTCTCCACCCTGCTTCGCTGAGGGTGGAGTCTCACGAGAAATACGATGAAGATCAGCACCCTATTGACTCCGGCACTCACCTCAACTCTGTTCGCTTCCCTAGGGTTAGGAGTGGTTGTTAGCATATCAGCCATTATCCCTGAATCCGCGATCGCACAATCAACTGAGCGGGTGAATCCCCTAGAAGATATAAATAATCGCCAAAATGAGCGAGATTCACTTACGGGAACAACGGGTAACAGTGGCTTTAATGTCTTTGATTTTATCCATCGCTCCCGTTTAGGGGTTGATTCTGAGGCGTTTAACAGCGAACTGGATCAAAACTTAGACAATGCCACGCAAGAGTTCCGACAGCTACAACGAGAACGGTTAAGAAATCAACCCAATAACCCCTCGACTCCGGCTGGGGGAGGCATTAGATAACGGGAAGTAGAACCGTCCTGAAACCATTCCCAGGCAAAGCCTGGGAACAAGGCGGCTAGCTCATGCTGGCTAGGATATCCTTAGCATGGGAATCGGTTTTCACCTTCTCATCAACATAAGTGATCGTACCTTCACCGTTAATCACATAAGTGACGCGCTTGGAGTAACCACCGCCTTCAACATCATAAGCTTTGGTCAGCGTGCCATCCGGATCAGCGAGCAATTGGAAAGGCAAGCCATACTTCTCCTTAAATTGCTTATGGGATGTCTCATCATCCATGCTCACACCGAGAACAACCATATCTTTGCCTTGATATTCAGCGTAGTTGTCCCGGAAGCTTTGGGCTTCCTTGGTGCAACCTGGAGTATCGTCTTTGGGATAAAAATAGAGAACTACTGTTTTCCCCGCCAAGTCGGACAGGGAAACGGTATTCCCTGCATCATCTTTAGCGGTAAATGCCGGAGCTTTATCACCAACGCTTAAAGCCATAAGTCTTTTTCCCTGTGTTGACTACTTAACTATTCTTCATCCTACTACCTTCGGAACTTTGATTAAGTCTGGATGACGTGTAGGGACAATCCGCATGGCATCCATTCACCACTCAAATCCACTCAAGTGACTCGATTTGCCCTCTCCGGTGAGGTTAAGATGAAAAGAAGCCTAAACCTAGGATTCACCAGCATTTCCACCAGCTAATCCAGCTATGACATCCCTTGCCTCTGAAAAAACCCAGTCGTTTCACTATCCAGAGCGCACCATAAAACGCGCAGAACTTGCGTTGCGCTGTTTGCCCTTCCAGTTAACCTTGTATAAGGTGATGCGTTTGACCAGCGTTTCCCTGCTCGCGATCGCGACGCAAAAAGGAATAGAACAAGGCTATACTAAAAGTCCCTTATCCGAGTTAGCCGCCGAACGTGATTTACTGTGGTTGATTCAAGTTGGCGTTTTGCGGCGAGAAGTTGATGGTCAAGGTATTACCGACAGTTTTCGTCTCACACCCTTGGGTCGTCAACTTGTGAAAAAATGGGCAAGCCGAGGCGAGTCATTACCTCCGCCATCCCTATGGGATCGCATCGCTCACGCCTGGAACCGTTGGTTACGATTACCAATCTAAATTCATAGTCTGAGGGTTGCTTCTATTCGTTCTGATTACCCGATAACTCTTAACCCGCTTTATGAAATCGCTGATGGTGGTGGGAACAACCTCCCACGCAGGAAAATCCTTTATTACTACCGCCTTGTGCCGTATTCTTTCCCGGCGCGGTTGGCGTGTGGCTCCGTTTAAGGGACAAAATATGGCGCTCAACGCTTATGTCACCCCCAATGGAGGCGAAATTGGACATGCTCAAGCGGTTCAAGCTTGGGCGGCTGATGTGACGCCCTGTGTCGAAATGAACCCGATTTTACTTAAACCCCAGGGGGATATGACCTCTCAAGTCATTCTCATGGGTCAAGTGGCGGGTAAAGTCGGCGCGGCGGATTATTATGAACAGTACTTTGATCGGGGTTGGCAAGCGATTCAAGAGTCGCTGCGGCGTTTGAGTCATGAGTTTGATTTTGTCGTGTGTGAGGGTGCAGGGAGTCCAGCAGAAATTAATCTCAAACACCGCGACTTAACCAATATGCGGGTAGCGAAGCATTTAAATGCACCAACGTTACTTGTAGTAGATATTGATCGCGGCGGCGCATTTGCTCATATTATTGGGACTCTAGAACTCTTAGAACCGGATGAGCGAGCTTTAATTAAGGGCGTGGTGATTAATAAATTTAGAGGACAGCGATCGCTCTTAGAATCGGGAATTACTTGGCTCGAAGAACGCACCGGAATTCCTGTCATTGGCGTAATTCCCTGGATTAATGAGCTCTTTCCCGCTGAAGACTCTTTGGCATTATTGGATCGCTACAATAAGAGAAAACGGGATAGTGAATTAACGGTGGCGGTAATTCGTTTTCCCCGCATCTCTAATTTTACTGACTTTGACGCCCTCGAAGCGGAATCAACGGTTAACGTTAAATATTTAGCACCGAATCAATCCCTGGGATACCCCGATGCCCTAATTTTGCCAGGGACAAAAACCACGATTAGCGACTTACTCGTACTCCACAAAACAGGTATGCTTGAAGAGATTAAAAACTATGCCGCTGCGGGGGGTACCGTTTTAGGGATTTGTGGGGGTTTTCAAATGCTAGGTCAAACCCTACTTGATCCCGATGGCATTGAAGATGAACCGGGACAATATCAAGGATTAGGATTATTACCGATTAAAACAATTATTACCGCCAGAAAAGTAGCACGTCAGCGTCTCGTAACCTCTAACTATCCCCAAGTCGGTTTACCTGTTTCGGGTTACGAAATCCATCAAGGGCGTTCTCGGCTGATTGACTCAGAAAGCACGGATAATAAATCTGCCTATCAACCCCTGTTTGATGACCCTGGTTTGGGGTTAGTCGATATCACTCAGTCCATTTGGGGAACCTATCTCCATGGTTTATTTGATAATGGTCCCTGGCGACGGGCGTGGTTGAATCAACTGCGACATCAACGCGGACTTCCGTCTTTGCCAACGGGTATTCCGGACTATCGAGAGCAGCGCGAAGTAGTGTTGAATTCTTTAGCAGATAGCGTAGAGGCTCATTTGGATTTAAGCACTATTATACCGAACTTGACGTGAGTTAATAGCAAACCTGTTCATGAGTGTTACCATTCGATTTTTACCCGATGATGTCACCATTAATGCAGAAGTAGGAGAACCTCTACTGCAAGTGGCTCAACGCGCTGGCGTTTTCATTCCCACCGGATGCCTGATGGGTTCCTGTCATGCTTGCGAGGTTGAGATTAACGACACAGAAACGATTTGTGCCTGTATCTCGGCTGTACCACCGGGTCAGGAACAGCTTACGATTAATCTCTATAGTGATCCAACGTGGTAAGTTATTGGTCATTGGTCATTTGTCATTGGTCATTTGTCATTTGTTGGGTTAAAAACAAGCTGTCAGTGTTGTTGCCAAAGTTGATAGCAAAGTGACGGTTTCTTAGAAAATACCCAGCCTGAGAGAGTCATTTCACTCCTGTGAATCACCATCAGGAGGATGCCATCCCCCACGAACCCAAAGGCGACGAGCTTTCACAATGGAACCATCATTATGATAATCATCATTCAAATCCAACCGTTCACAGGTGGCTCGACCCACGGAGGTTTTGCCAATGATTTTCAAACCATCCGCTGACCAAATGAAATGATCTGCCCATACCTGTATTCGTGGATTAAACAATTGAATTTCTTCTTGAGTAATTGGATCAATCCCTGTGACGAAATTGTAGCGATATCCATTACAACGCTGACAAGCTAACGCTAGATTTTCTAAATCATCAGCCCCTCCCAATGAACGAGGCATAATATGGTCAATCGCAAAATTAGCAGCACTGGCTTCTTCTGATGAGTGGCAATATTCACACAAATAGTTTGCCCTTTCCCGTACCTGTCGCCTAACATTATCATTCAACGTCATGATTCAGCGATAATACGGGCATTCAACAGGGTAAAGATACGATCTAATTCCAAAAGCCCACTGAGTTCAGCTTGTTCATCTTGATTAAGACTTACCTCTTTTTGGCGTTCAGAAAGCTCATCCAAACGAACTTGAAGGGCATCTGTGAATTTGAACAGATATAAATTGCGTACTCGCTGAATCTTAATGCCAGTTTCAACCCAGGATGAGGGTTGCACCATTGTTTGAGCAATCATTATGATCAGTGAATCTCTGTTTTCTGTTGACTATGATACTAGCTTAACCTAAACTTTCCCCCTACAGATGGAGGTTTAACAGTAGAGCCAGCGTAAGTCCCAATACGGCTCGGATACAGCATCTTCTAAAACGGTGTATCACATCGAGTCTGAAAACGCTGTAACGCCGCTAAAATGATGGAATAGATTTCACAGTAATCAACACCTCTGATCATGATTCGTCTGCCCACCCAAGCCAATCCCCCAGATTCTCCCCGGCAAACTTTGCCGACTATGTATGATTTACCCAGTGATAATCCGGAGGACCCAGGATTGCCCGATGAGTTTCACTTTTTTCAACCGCTTTTACTCCTTTTAACCTTTCAACCAACTAATTGGAATTGGGAGCAGGTGTTTTCTGCTTGCGATTTGAATCTTTATTACGATGTGAATCATACCCATTGGTACAAGCGTCCCGATTGGTTTGGCGTTGTCGGAATTCCGCGCTTGTATGAACAGCGAGAGTTGCGCTTAAGTTATGTGATTTGGCAAGAGCAAATTAGTCCTTTTGTCGTGGTGGAGTTATTATCTCCAGGGACGGAAGATGAGGATTTTGGACGGACAATATCCCAAGCCGGAAGTCCACCGACGAAATGGCAGGTGTATGAACAGATTTTGCGGGTGCCGTACTATGTGATTTTTAGCCGCTATACTCATGAACTGCAAATTTTCCATTTAATTGAGGGGAATTATCAACGGGTGAATTTAACCGATAATCGGTTGGTCATACCCGAATTAGGGTTAAGCTTGGGATTATGGTCAGGACGGTTTCGTGAGATTAACGGATGCTGGTTGCGATGGATGACCCCTTCAGGAGAGTTGATTCCCACGGATAATGAGCAGGCTGTATTGGCTGAACAACGGGCAATCGCCGCCGAAGAACGCGCCCAGCAGGAAGCTGAACTCGCTCGATTAGCCCAAGAACGCGCCCAGCAGGAAGCCCAACTTGCTCGATTAGCTGAAGAACGCGCCCAGCACGAAGCCCAACGCGCACAATTAGCCCAACAACAGGCACTTGCGGCTGAAGAACGCGCCCAACAATTGGCGCAACGGTTGCGAGAATTAGGTATTGATCCAGACAATGTGTAGGGCAAGATAAGCTGTCATGCATTTAAATTGGGGCTTGCTGCACAAAGCCGAAACCCTTAGCTATCAACACTTGGAGCCGTAGAGAAAGTTATTCATCTTCAAGGAAATGTGAGGCTTTATGGTGGCAATGCCCACCCTACTAGCGTGGCAAGGTTAAAACAGTGGTCAAGTATTTTCTCAAACCCTTATGAGAGTAGCGATCCAGAAAAATTTTACCCACAACTTGAAGCTTGCCAGCCTACTACGGGATATCAATGGTGTCATTGCTACTAAAAGGCTTCATGAAAATCCAGGTTCTTGGCGAACACTGGTAAGTTAGTTATTATCGTTCGCTTTCGTTACTGCACTATGTCATCGACTGTATCCTCTACTCCCAGCCCCGCGATTCCGGTTGAGAAAATCCGTTATAACGATCAGGGGCTTGTCCCCGCCATTGTCCAGGATTATCTGGATGGTACGGTATTGATGATGGCGTGGATGAATCGGGAATCATTGCAGAAAACCCTGGAAACTGGGGAAACTTGGTTCTGGAGTCGATCGCGTCAGGAATTATGGCACAAAGGCGCAACATCGGGTCATTTGCAGCATGTGCGATCGCTCCGTTATGACTGTGATAGTGATACGCTGCTGATTGGTGTGGAACAGGTGGGGGATATTGCCTGTCATACGGGGGAACGTAGTTGTTTTCATCAGGTGGATGGGATAAAGGCTGCACCGCCTGCTGATACATTGTCTCAGGTGTTTGAGGTGATTTGCGATCGCCGAGATAATCCTACCCCTGAATCCTATACCTGTAAGCTATTTAATGGTGGGGATAATAAGATTCTTAAAAAGATTGGTGAAGAAGCCGCCGAGGTGGTAATGGCGTGCAAGGATGATGAGAAAGATGCGATCGCGTCGGAAGCGGCGGATTTGTTTTATCACACCCTAGTCGCCTTAGCGCATCACCAGATTGATGTGCGGGATGTTTATCGCAAGTTACAGGAGAGAAGGCGATAGCATCTGCCCGGAGTTCAAACTCCGGGCTAAGAACTCAAGTCCATTAAAATGGACTAACATCTCTTGGGTTTCACGACTCATTTAAAATAGCTACAGAATCTGGGTTTTATGAATATTTAATGTACCCAAGGTTTGGGAATTGCAACAGGAACCGACGCAATCGAACGCATCGGTACAGATGTCAGGCGTCAGAAACCCAGATAGGGTGTTAGGTAACGCTTACGCTCTACCCAACCGACAAGAACATTTTGTGTTCTGACATGCTCCCGGCGTAATCGTGCGATCGCGCCAATCCTAAACCACAGCATAACCTGTATAGGGTCTGACATCGACGACTGCTATCGGTTACGCTACCAAAAGAGCTAGATGAAGCTTAGGGATGGGATTGAGGAGTGCGATCGCGCTTTTGGCGGCTGAGTCTCCTTGCGGGTATCAGCTATGCTATGTAAAGAGCGAGATGAAGTTTAGGGTGGGATTGAAGAGTGCGATCGCGCTTTAACACCAGCGAGTCATTAGTTAGGCTTGCTGCCATCAGTCGCAGTAATAACTTTAGTATTATAAGGAAAAATGGCAGATGTTACTGTAAACCCGGAATGCCCCTTTTCAGAAGAAACCTTTAACCTTCTTGCACAACTGGATAAAGATTTCTATATAGCGCATGAAGCAGAATTCAAAAAGTATGTCGAACAGCCACTTCAGAAGCTTTGCCGTCAAGTGGCGGCTCAACTACCAAATGAGATTATTAAGCGCCTAGAACTGAAAGTTAAGGTATCTCAAAATTCTTCTAATAAAATTTTTTTAGGTCTTTTTTATCATAAAAAAACAAGGCTTGATTTGAAAAATAATTCTGCTATATTGTTGATATGTATTGATTCATATTTTGAGCTAAAGTTTGGATTGTTTATTCCTGATAAAACCCATAGCAAGCAACGCTTCATTGAAAATGTAAAGAATAATTTTAACAAAGAAATCATTCTTCAGAATACTTGCCTACCTGATAAATGTATACTAAACTTGTCAAATAATAGTAAAAGTCTTGATCCCATTAATCGTTTGGGGGAGTGGTTAAAGCTTCTGGCTCGAAAGAATAGTAGCACTAAGAATATTGAAGCCAGTTTTTTTCTCCTGCCCAATCAAGTTTTACGTTATTCTAGTGAACAATTAACGACTCAGATTAAGCAGACTTTTGAATCTCTTTTTATTCTATTTTTAATGGCAACCTTTGATGAGCCTATTGACGAGATAAGACACTACTTAAATGCCAAAGAAAATATTTTGACAGAAATATATTTAGGACGAGGAATTAGCAACTATAGAGAAGATAATTACCAAAGTTCAATTGAATAACTTGATAAGGCTTTAGAAGAAGCTCCCAATTTAGCTGATGCTTATAGTTACCGAGGACAAGCTAAAGCTGAACTGGGAGACCTTGATGGTGCTATATCAGACTATAACCAATTACTACTCATTCAGCCTAAAAATTCTGAAGCTTACTATAACCGAGGCAATGCCTACCATAAGCTCAAAGATTATGATACAGCTATTCAGGATTACAATCAAGCTCTGAATATTAATCCTAACTTTGCTTTAGCTCATTACCAGAGAGGGCTTACCTACTTAGCACTGGAGAATCACGAGAGAGCAATTGAGGATTTATGCAGAGCTGTAGAACTCTTTGAGCAGGAAAAAGACATGGATAAATCCGAAGAAGCGCAGAGTATTCTTAAAGCAATTCAGCTAGACTACTCTGAACCTTCATTTACGGAGATTTGCCAGAAGATTCACTCTAGAGGTTTACGTATCTCCGATAGTACTCTGCGCCGCTATCACTTAGCTCTTAAAAGCCGGAAATTTGTAATTCTCTCTGGAATTAGCGGCACGGGTAAGACTTGGCTGACCAAAGCTTATACTGATGCAGTAGAGGCTGAATATCTTTTGGTTCCAGTCGCTCCTAATTGGATGACTAATGAAGATTTGCTAGGTTATCTCAGTCCAATTGACAACAAATACCACGACACTGACTTTAGCACATTTCTAGAGAAGGCGGAAGAGGAGTATCAGCAAGCCCAAGTTGAAAAACGTACTCCTAAACCCTATCATCTAGTCTTAGACGAGATGAACTTAGCACGGGTAGAGTATTATTTCGCGAAATTCCTATCTGTAATGGAAGTGCGGATGCGCGAAGGAGTAGCTCAAATTCAGCTTGCGCCAGATAAACAAGTCTTACTTACCCCAAATCTCTACTTCATTGGTACAGTCAATGTAGATGAAACAACTCATAGCTTTGCTGACAAGGTTTATGATCGAGCGCAACTCATTGAGCTTGAAGCCCCTCGTCAGGCTTTATACGAGCATTTGGGTGATGTTCCCTATCGTGAAATCCTGATGAAAATTTGGGATGAAGTACACACTGTTGCTCCCTTTGCTTTCCGGGTTATAGATGAAATCAAGACTTATGTAGAAGAGGCTGAAGCGTTGAATGTATCTTGGCAAAATGCTTTAGATGAACAACTTTTGCAGAAGATTCTCCCAAAAGTTAAAGGTACAGATGATCGAGTGGGAGTAGCTCTCCAAGCGTTTGTAGATATTGCTAATGATAAGGGTTTTACCTTAAGCCATAAAAAAGCGACTAAGATGCTGGAAACATTCAATCAACATGGATTTACCTCCTACTTCTAAGCTTAGATTTCTTAACCCTAAAGGTGAAGCATTGCAGGCTCCGTTAGAGTGGCAGCCCGGTTTTATAGAAATTCAAGTCCCTAAAAATAAATGGGAAGAGGTGCGGCTTTGGCGGCAGGGTGAAGAACTCTCAATCTCCCTAAAACGTTTGGCTAACAAGGCTCGAATTCTGGCTGATTGGCATCGCTCAAACCCCGGTTACTATCAACTGCGACTTGAGTATCAGGGGCAGGTTGAAGAGCAAATTATCACGGTTTGGTCTCAAAAGATTAGCCGCACAGCTTTTGCTCAGATGCTAGAGGATTTGGATGCTAGTCTCCCCACCTCAGTAGCAATAGGATTACAGCGTATTGGGGCTTTAGCTAGTCTCAAATTGCCACAACTAGGTGAGACGACTTTAGCACAGGAAATGGTTCGTCTGCGTCGAGCTATTAATGGCACAGAAAACCGACCCGGGCTTACTAATATTCTGCGTCAAATTGCTGATAACCCTTACCAAATTCTCAACACTAATCAGGTTTGGGTTAGGCAAGAGCAAGTTCGCCGACCTTCTCTTAGTGGGCTAGTTCAGGCTTTTAGTCGAGGACATAACCTAGATGCTAATGGGCGACCCATTCGCGTACCTGATACACGAGTGGAACATACTATTGATGTTTATGAAAATCAGGTAGTTAAGTTGTTTTTTGAGCTAGTCAATCAAAGACTGCGACGAGTTCGATATGTCTTTGACGCTGACCCAAGAGGTAAGCCTCTGGATGAATTAAATTCTCTGTTTGCACAACTGAAAAAGGCTCGACAGCAAGCTGCTTTTCTCGACCAGGTAAGTCAGCTTAAACGGCAACCCAATCAAATCACGATGGTTCTCTTAAAGCGCCCACTTTACCATGCTACTTTGGAAGGGTATCTAGAATTTATCAGAAGTCTGACAGTGCGGTTGGAAGAATCAGATCTAGATGCCCCTTTGGAGAATCTTCCTCATCTCTATCAGATTTGGGGGACGCTTTGGGTAATAGAAACACTGCTGGAAGTCGCTCACCAAAAAGGATATCAGGTAGAAAAACAGTGCTTGGTGGGTCGGGATAAAAGCGGCATTTATGTCCGAGTTCTACCTAATAATCAGCCAGCATTAGTTTTAATTCACCCTCAATATCAAACCAGAGTCAAGTTAATTCCAGAACGAACCTATGGACAAGATGGTGAACTACGCAGCGCCAGTGTTAAACTTCGTCCTGATATAGCAGTAGAAATCGAGCAACTTGATGGTTCTCAACAGGTTTACCTTTTTGACCCTAAGTATAAACTCGATAGTGAAACACAGGACAATTTAGGCAATCAAGGAAAACCGAAAGCAGCAGATATCCAAAAAATGCATACCTATCATGACGCCATCCACGATAGAACGGGTAATCAAGTTGTGCAATATGCGGCGATTCTTTACCCTGGTTCCTACAAGTCATATTCTGGAGGAGAAATTGAAGCGCTTCCAGCCTATCCTGGAAATGAGGCTAAACTACAGCAGCACCTGTATCCTGTGTTAGAGAACGCCCTCACGGTTGTGTAATCGCCTAAACTCATGAGTCTGGATGTAATTGTTATCGGTAGCGGGATTGGCGGATTGACGGCGGGTGCTTTACTCGCCCGTTATGGCAAGCGGGTGCTAGTTTGTGAAAGCCATGCTATTCCCGGCGGTGCGGCGCATAGTTTCCACAGACAGGGGTTTGAGTTTGATTCGGGTCCTTCATTTTACTGTGGCTTGAGTCACCAACGCCCCAGTCTTAACCCCCTACGGCAAGTTTTGGATGTCCTGGGCGAGTCGTTAGAAACGGTTCCCTATGACCCCCTAGGACATTACCATTTTCCCGAAGCGACGTTACCCGTGTACAGTGACGCCCAACGGTATCGAGAAGCTGTAGCCGAGATTACGCCTCAAGGGGCGAAAGAATTAGCACAATTTGAAAAACGCCTACTTTCTCTCTATGAGGGGTTGCGAGAGATTCCCACGATCGCATTACGATCAGATTGGCAAGTGATTCCAGTTTTAGTGGGACGTTATTTACCCTCGCTATTAAAATTACTACCTCATCTGGGACTTGTCCAGAATTCTGTGGGCAAAATCATGGATGAAACCGTGGGTGATCCCTGGGTGCGGCGGCTGATTGATGTGGAATGCTTTTTGTTATCGGGATTAAAGGCACAGGGAACGATCGCGCCTGAGGTAGCCTTTATGTTAGGGGAACGTTCCCGTGCGGGTGTGGAGTACCCTGTAGGCGGAAGTCGGGCGATTGTGGAGGCGTTGGTGCGGGGGTTAGAACGCTGGGGGGGTGAGTTGCGCCTAAATGCCCATGTTGACCAAATTTTAGTCCAAGGGGGGAAAGCCGTTGGGGTACGATTGCAACGGGGAGAGGTGGTAAACGCCCCGGTGGTGATTTCTAATGCCACAATTTGGGATACCTACAGTCAGTTATTGCGCCCAGAGGATTTACCCAAAGCGTACCGGAAACAGTCCCTAGAAACCCCAGCCGTCGAGAGTTTTATGCACCTACATTTAGGGATTCGGGCGGAGGGGTTAGAGGAGTTGACGGGACATCATGTTGTGGTTCACGATGCTAATCGGGATATTACTGAACCGGGTAATACCTGCATGATTTCTATTCCCTCGGTATGGGATGCTAATCTTGCCCCTATGGGTCATCATGTAATTCATGCCTATACCTTAGAACCCTACCAGGGTTGGCAGCGTGATGATAACTATAAGGAGAAGAAAAAAGCGCGATCGCAATCCTTATTCCGGGCGTTAGAACGGGTGATTCCGGATATTCGAGAACGGATCACCTTAGAACTGATTGGTACGCCGTTAACTCATTCGTATTATTTACGTCGCTATCAAGGCACCTATGGTCCTGCGATCGCGGCGGGTAAAGCCATGTTTCCCAGTTGTCACACGCCGATTCCGGGATTGTATCGGGTGGGGGATAGTACAATGCCAGGAATAGGTGTTCCGGCGGTGGCGGGTTCGGGTATTCTTTGCGCCAATACCTTGGTGACACCCTCACAAACAGCCGAGGTATTGGCATGTCTGGGTAACCAGGGGTAATCGTGCGATCGCTCAATTGACTAACAGTATTCTAAGTAGGTCGGTGTCAATAAAGCTATCTATAGTAAGTTATGTAAGTAAACCTCAAACCCTTACAAATGACAAATGACGAATGACGAATGACGATCACCACCGTTAACTTTAACTGTCCCTACCTACTTATAATAAATGACCGGATGAGATAAAAAACCCAAGCAGAAATCCTAAAATTGTCGAAAAAACAACAGAACTGCCTCCCAGTTCGTAAGCTTCCGGCATCATTGTACTAGCAACCATGGCTAAGATAGCGCCGCCAGAAATAGCCTGTGCGATCGCGACAACGACCTCAGATGTATTATTTTGTAAAAAATAACCCCCAATGGCACATAAACCACTGAGAATCACCACACCTATCCATAATCCCAAAATCTGACTCGTTTTTGTTCCCGCTTGTTTCATTCCCGTGGCGCTGGATAAGGCTTCTGGAAAATTAGAAATAAATACCGCCAATAAAAAAGACCAGCCCAAATCGCTATTGCCGGAATTCATGCCAATCACCGCCGCTTCTGGGATATTATCAATTAATGTACCCACCAGAATGGCAAATGGTGTAGACTGTTTCACCAAATTTTCTAGGGTAACTTGATCGTCCCGGAGTAACAGATCCAGGTCAACTTGATTCATAACTTGCTGTCGCCACCGATCTAAACGATGTTCCACAACCATGCGTGATTCCGTCGCGACTTGCAGTCGTCGGGCTAAGGCGCGACTCAGTGACCAAGCCAGATGGGGCGACCAGGTTAGCATGGTGTTGAAATGTTCCTGGTGTAACTGATACAATTCCATTTGGGTGCGAGCAACCACGGTGGCAGATCGCGGTTCTCCAGTCAGGAGTGCCATCTCACCAAAGACTTCTCCAGGTCCCATCGTACCGAGAACTTTTCTACCCTTGCGGACTTCGGCTTCACCGTCAACAATCATATAGAAATAGTCACCAGGGGTTCCGTCTTCACAAATTACGTCTCCAGGGTTGGCGTGAATTGGATTCAGAAACAGGGCAACTCTCTGCCGTTCCTTGGGAGGTAAGTTTTGCATCACCTCAATATGGGCGATGCGATTGAGGACATCCGTCACCTGATCAGCACCATGTTCAACCAGGTAGCGGCGACTGGAGGCTGGTTTACGTAAGAATCCGCCATGTTGGTCAATATAGGATGTCAGTCCGGTAAATAACATCCCTCCTGCCATAAACCCAATTAACAGGGGGACAAAGCCACTGTGACGATAGACCGGAATCGTGATTTCAAACGCGATCGCAGACAGTAGTGTACCACTCCCAAATGCCATAATCGTCGCGGATAAGTGGCGACTCGGTTGCCAAAAGACTCCCACTGACGCGCCCAAGGCTAAACTAGACGCGCCCAGAATTCCTTGAAAAAAGGCTGCCGTTGGCATAGGTGGCTTACGTTTTTAGGTCAGTTTTCATCCTATCGGAGAAAGGGCATCAAAGGATGTGGGATTGTCTACAAACGTTAAACTGAGGACAGGGGTATAACCAATTGATTTCTCTTTCAGGCATCAGATAACAATGATTGAACTCCTAGCCGTACTTTCGGTAGCAGCAGCAGTAGGAATGAGGATTGCTTTGCCTTTATTGGTGATTGGCTTATTGCAAAGCGATAACCTCTGGAATGAAATTCCCCTGCTGTCTCGCATTCACCCTTCGGTTTTAGTCGGTATTTTGACCACCTTCTCGTTATTTGAATTATTTGCCTCAAAGAAGCTGGTGGGACAGCGAGTCTTGCAAATTATCCAACTCTTGTTCAGTCCTGGGGTTGGCGCGATTATGGGTATTGCTGTCGCCCAGTTTGTTAACGCCCCTGTGGAAATTATTTGGATTGCTGGGATAGTTAGTGGGTTATTGGCTTTTGTCCTGCAATTGGTACAAGTTGGCTGGTTTTTTCGCTTACGCGGTTTACCGTTATGGCTGGTTTTTAGCCAAGATGTTTTATGTGTGGCGTTAGTTATCTTTGCCTTTGATGCGCCTCAACAAGGTGGATTAATTGCGCTGATTCTATTGTGGATAGCGATTCGCAGTTCTCAACAATGGTATCGTTTATATAGCAGGAACAATCGTTCGCGGCGATATCGGCAAGTTTTGTAGTTTGATTGGGGATTATATTATATCCTTTGGTATTGGACAGGACTTACGCATTGACAGGAAGACAATCATGTGAATTAGCCTTGAGCGGCTGCACGCGATTTTCCAAAATGTATGTACGAATAGCTTCTTTAAATAAAGTTCTTTGGACTTCATACCAATTGCTAATTAAATTTTCTATTCTCATAAATTCCAACTGGATGAAAGCTCGGATTGCACAAAAAATGTGAGTTTTAATTGCCTCGGTATCTCTCACCCTAAAGCGCTCAAGGCTACATAGCTGCTTCGTAGCTCTGTGATAGCTTTCAATCCCCCAATGAACATCATGAAGGACTAAAAATTCTTGTCGTGTTATCTGCTCTAATTTCTGGAATTCAGGAAAGTATAAAATATAGTGTCTAACGTCTTCGTTTTTGAAGACTGCCCTAAACAACTTGACCATTCCGAATCCTTTCAGATGAGTGACTAATCCCTGTTCGGGAATCTCAAGATTTTGCACCTTAAAATAGTGGTGGGGTTGAGGTGAGACTGTTCTATCTTTGGCAACACCAAATAGAAAAACTACTTCCTTTTTTCTAAAAAACTTTAGATTTTCCAAGCTGGCTCCCCCTTGTATCTCCTGTTACCAATAAAGGCTTTATTCCCAACTCTATAACCTCTTCAATCATTTCTCGAAAATAATTGTTCTTTGTTTTTCCCTCCTGCTTATCATAGATTCGATAGTTGATCGGCATTGCTTTTCCGTCTGGATCACGGTAGTACAACGTGACAATGTTAATGCCCTTAAAAACTTGATGATGTTTTCCCGACCAAAAGTAACCGATTAATTTAGCCTTCGTCGGATTACTATAAGGTTTATCTGCAACAGTATCGTCTACACTTAAAATTCCTCCAACCCGATTAATATAGGGTTTTATTTCCTCGAATAAGCCTTTCGGTTCATATCTTTCTCGTAGCAAAAATCGATTGATGCGCTTCTTGGGAATAGTAATTTTTCGGATGCCACGCTCAGGGTAATAAACTAGACAATTATACTTCTTTTTCCCCTCCGTTGTAAGTAGTCGGACTGGCATAAAACGGCAAGCTCATGAAGTTTTGTAATGAAGAGTCCTAGATGGCTTGTCGTGGATCAGATATGTAGGCTAACTTGATTGGTGTAAATGTAAAATTGTGTCCCTAGTGCAGCGCCGCAGAAATACTTGAGCAGCTCATAACAGAACCTACTCCTGTACAAACAAAGGCTTTGGATTTGTTGGGCGTCAGCCTCATTTGACAAGAGTAAAGCCCAAATTAAAATCGTCATAAGCCTGGATAGGTATACGGTGTAGCGATTTGTCAAAGGGGGACTTCAGTTGAAAGTTGCCCCAGGCGCGATCGCAAACTGTTGTCGGGCGGTGGTTGTCTGGTGAAGACGCTGCCAAGGGGGGGGGAAAGCGATCGCGTCCCTAACGGCATAATCCAAAACTTTCGTACATACATTCTGGAAAATCGCGTGCAGCCGCTCAAGGCTAATTCACATGATTGTCTTCCTGTCAATGCGTAAGTCCTGTAGTTGTTAAGGAGGACTCGGATTCAGACTATTGAAGGAACAACACACTGTTAGGTGCGACTGGGGGATCTAACTGAGGTCAAATCCCTCTCTGCCAAGGCTTCTGTCGTTTACGATCGCACCTTTTGTGAGAAATGCGGGTCTAGCAGTAGACACATCGATTAGGACAAACAAACTGTTGTAGAGACGTTCCGGCGGAACGTCTCTACCATAAGATGCTTCTGAACCGCTATGGCGATTGCGATATCACCATCGTCGTCTAAACTGAACCGAATCTGATATTACACAAGCGTTGGAACCATCAGCAGTTCAGCTTGAGGCATTTCAATCAGAGATTCAACAGTTTTATTCGTGAAAGGATCTCCGATACCGATGCTGTTTGTCAGATTAATCGGCGTCACTTCACTAGCAGTAACCGAGTCTGATACATCTTGATGACTAGCTAAAGTCAGTTGTTCAGTTGAAGGATCAAAAGTCTCCTGCCTGCCATTGTCTTCAGTTATAAGCAGATGCGAATGTCCATCATTGTCAAAACCCTCAACACCTGTAGTCCCTAAAAGTTCGTCACCTCCCGACGCAACCGTTGTCAAAGAATTAGCAGTATTCTGCATCATTTCATGGACTGAAAAATCACTGGACTTAGCCGCATAAAGCTGACTTTGAGGGATAATCTCCTGCGATTGACTCGCACTCGACCAAGCCAGTTGTGCTACCGATTTTCCTCGGTTTTCATAGTACTCCATGCGAATTTCGTACTGTTGTCCCGCCTCTAGGTCAATTGTGCCACGATTATCGGTAACCCCATGGTCTGTCCAATTATCAACCAGTAGCTGGTCATTTACCCACAATCGCACGCCATCATCCGAAGAGGTTTTGAACTGATAGGTTTCGGAATAAAGCGGTTCCACAAACCCCGTCCAGCGTACCGAGTAGGTATTGGAGTCTATCGCCGCATCCGGTGAACCTGAACCCCAGTTAAAGTCCACAGTTTCATCCGTGCGAGTTAGCGCTAAGTCAGTGAAATCGCGGTTATTGTAGTATTCAGCAGTTAAACCTGTACCGTTACCACTAATATCTGGACTGGGAGTATCAACAGCAAGGGAATCAAGCCGAGATTCCGGAATAATCTCCTTACCTTGACTCTCACTTGACCACAACAATTGTGCTACCGATTTGCCAAAGTTTTCGTAGTAGTCCATGCGGATGTCATACTGTTGACCCGCTTGCAGGTCAATTGTGCCGCTATTTTCTGTAGCCGCATGATTTGTCCAATTATCAATCAGTAGCTGGTCATCCACCCACAGGCGTACACCATCATCTGAGTTGGTGAAGAATTCGTAGGTTTCTGAGTAGAGAGGGGCGACTGAACCTGTCCAGCGTACCGAGTAGGTATTGGAGTCTATCGCCACATCCGGTGAACCTGAACCCCAGTTAAAGTCAACGGTTTCATCGGTGCGAGTTAGGGCTAAGTCGGTAAAATCGCGGTTATTGTAATATTCGGCAGTTAACCCTGTACCGTTACCATTGCTGGGAGGAGGGTTAATCGCCGGACTATCCAGAACCACATTATCAACAGCAATGAAATCACTATCGGAAGTATGCCGACTTGAATTAACGCTGAAAACAACAAATTGATGACCATCGCCAAAGTCTACATCCCACTCAAAGTTTGTCCAGTCAAAGGTAGAACCGCCGACTGTTTCTTCCAGTAACAGGGTTCGGTTCATGGGAATCGCTCCCGCCTGAGTTGGTCCATTGGAGCCAATCCCACCGTGAAATTCTCCCTCAACTCCCCAAAGGCGGACGGTAATCTCATTGGCTTTGTCATCTCCTTCTGTATTCTTGATATCCAAGCTCAGAGTCTGCTGACCTTGGCGAACCTGATTATCGAGGAAAACCTGTCCCAATGCTGTTTTCCAGGATTTGTCGGTAAAAACAGCCGCACCGCCATCACCAATATTCGGATCACGCGACCAACCCGTACCCAGCCAACCTTCATCGGTTCGGGTACTATTAAGATTCCACTCCGGTCCACCAAATTCACCCGAATTACTGAAGTCACTATCAAGAATTAGGTTGGTATAGGGGGTTGGGATGACCTGAACCTGTTGATTTACCGTACTGGTTGCGCCTTGGCTATCCCAAACTGTCAGGCTGACATCGTGAGAACCCGTTGAGTCAAATTGGTGATTGACTTGGCGACCGAATTCGTCGATACTGCCATCATTATCAAAATCCCAACCATAACTTGCGATCGCGTTGCCAGTGAGTTCCAATGAGGCTGATGGGTCGCTATCGAATGAATCGCTAGCATCAAAGGTGACAACTCCCTGACCACCAACGGACTCATAACTGAAAGCAGCAGTGGGAGCCAGGTTAGAAGCAGAACTTTCAAACTGAGTATTTACAATCTCGAAGTAATCTGGAAAAACATCTGGGTCTCCGAAGTTGCGCTGCTTCTTCGATAAGTTGTGGGTGTTGTTGGAGAAATAGCTATCCTCTAGACGCGACCCCAGAAATGGTATTGAACCCGTACCGGAACCTTCAGCACCACCGCCACCTTCTCGCGGTAAGCGAATTCCCCGCTCAAAACCCTCAACCCGGATATCTTTAAACAGAAGGTCTTGTGCTGGACCATTGCTACCAATCCCGTGACCGCGACCTGCGCCGTTAATCCCTAACTTCACAGGAACTGGATTCTCTGGGTCACCCACAATTAACCCATCCACGAAATCAATCTGGGTACTGTACTGAGTGAAGATTCCCTCGCCATAGATATTCCAGAGTTTGAAATTATCGACCAGAGAGCGAGCATCATGAAATTCACTCAAACCCGGAGCAATAAAGCCCAACTGACCATCATCGTTCCGCATATGGTTCCAGAAAATTATCCCCACATCGGAGTTGTAACTCTCGAAACCGGACAAACGACGCAGTGGCACATTGGTTACATCAATGGTGTTTGGGTCATCGTTACCACGAGAAGCCTGAGAAAGAACTGGCTGTAATTCCGGTGACAGGTTATCAACGGCAACCGTGTCAGCCTCTCTGACTCGAGAGATTCCATCCACGCCATTAAAGATATTAATCCCACCGCCCGCAGCGCTAATGGCAATATTATCCACCATATCCACTTGGGCAGCGCCTTGCACCCAGTACCCCTCGCCGTTAAAGCCCATATCAAACAAGGGAACGCGGTCTGAACCGTCAAAATCGGCTTGGGGACGGTCATCGCCTGTGGTTTTGATGGTAATGTTATTGCGCCATGCACCGAGTTCATTTCCGGCTTCTGCGGCAATTCCAGACCCAACCACATCGAACACTACATTGTCTTCCAAGACGGCGTGGCTGTCATGATGTACCAGTCCCCATCCCGGACTGCCAACAATGGCATTACCTGTGACTAGAGAGGGTGTACTATTGATATCTTCAGCCCCGGTGCGATGCAGATGCAGCGAATATCGCCCACGGGGATTTGTCCCGTAACCCGGTGAACCATCCACATTTTCTCCTGGGTCATCAATCAACCTATTTTTATCTGTTCGTCCCAGGTTGTAAAATCCGGCGTTTTGTACCTCAACATCCGGGTTGTGCATGAACATCACATGACCCCGTTGCTGAGTGGGTAAGGTTTCAGCGTTTTCGGTCTCGAAGATAACGTTCCGACTGGTATTAGCGATGTAAAGCTTTAAGTCCTCGCCCTCAAATCCTTCGGGGCGATGGTGGTCAAACCGGAGTACAGTATTATCACCAGAAGTAATATCGTTGTTGGTAAATTGAATCCGGTTGCCGTTAATTTCGGTGATGGTTAAGACTTCATCTTGAAACCGACTGTTATCGTCATCCGAACCGTCGGGATTGTATGATGTGCCACCTAAGACTAATTTATCCCCAACTTGCCAGCCAGCCGGTGTAGTCATGCCATCGGGCAGATTTAACACCAGTTCATTGTCACCAGCTGAGGCGTCTGTTTGCAGCGATATAAAATCGAGTTTTTCTGCACCATGAATTCTAACTTGACCGTGAGTGACAACGCCGCGACTAATTAGTGTAGAGTCCCAATTGCTATCAATTTCTCCGTTGTCGGCAATGACAATTCTGGCTGTTTTGTTGGCTTTAATCGGGTTAGCTTCACTGCCAATTGTTAATGTACTTGTCGGTGATGCGATGAATGTGTCTACAACAATTTTGGTGTTGCGGTTGTGGGCGAATTCCAGTGTTCCGTCCACACGCACGGTTTCTAGACGAGTGTCACTCTCGGCATCGTAGGTGACATGAACACCTTCAGAAATGACGACTTTAGCATCAGTTCCAGGAATCTGACCTTGCTGCCATGTGTTGGGATCAAACCAAGACCCATCGTTTACAGCGACATGAGTTGCTGCTAAATGGGGAACTAAATCCAATAATTCTAGATGTTGGGCTTGTTTGTCTAGATGGTCTTGATGAGGAAGATTCTGATTATTTTCCATGCTCATCATTGACATATCGGCAGTCTCAGATAGGTTGGTGTCTAGTGGCATAACGTTTGAATTAATCGGTGTAGTCAGTTGGTTTCCAGAAAGCAGTCATCGTTCGATGGCTATTCGCGATCGCTGACCACAAGGAGCGGCATACACACTGAAATCGACTATGACTCATCTAAACTTCACAATCGATTTGCTTATTTAAATTAATAACATTAATTTTTCTTGATTTTCGTAAAGTAAAACAATCTATACGTAATCTTTATACTACCGATAGACAATAATATAAATTTCTTTCATGTTTGGGGTGTTTATTATCTTTAAGTCGCCCAAAATCGCAAACTATAGACTCTTGTTGTGAAAAAAAAGTGAAGACTAGCTGCTAGGAGGCATCCTTATTTTGGCAGAAACACTCTTTTCTGGTGAGATGGGTATCCTGCCCATCCTCCGGGGCAAGGGAGACCCCTACCCGAAAAAGGTAGATGGGTTAATGTATGCTACCGGACTCAACTAAGCCTACAACTATAGCGCTACGCGCTAGGCTTTCTTGCAATAGGCTTTCTTGCAATAGGCAATAGTGAAGAAAAACACTGACTCATCAAGGGCTTGAGCGATTTAAATTTTTCTTCTTTTGTCCTCACCTTAGAACGTAGTGCTATAAGCTTTTATACATTAAAATGGAAAGCTCCATGGCATGATAGAATAGAAAAATATATTTAAAGACTATTTAATTGTAATTAAGGCGTTGAGTCCCCATAACTGAAAAGACTGGGGAATTTGTTGTGTAGAATCGAGAGGCACCGTCTATCGCTGGTGATCGTGCATCAGTTATTTATCGAGTCGGTCTATTGTATTAATCCTGACTGCCCCCGTCCTTATCCCCAATCTGGGGACTTTAAGTTTTGTAGCAGTTGTGGATCGATGCTGCGGCTAAATAATCGCTACATTCCTCTCCAGCGTTTGGGTTTAGGAGGATTTGCGGCGATTTATGCGATTTGGGACCAGCAGGATCAAACGGAAAAAGTCTTGAAACTTTTGGTGGAAACGTCACCCAAGGCGTTGCAGCTATTTGAACAAGAGGCTGCCGTATTGCAACGTCTGAACCATCCGGGTGTGCCTAAAGTGGAGTCTGATGCCTATTTTACTGTACGTCTGAGATCCTGCCAACAGCGGGTACTCCCTTGTCTGGTCATGGAAAAAATAAATGGTCAGACGCTGGAGGCGATCTTAAACCGTTACCCTCAGGGGTGTCCGGAGATGTTGATTATGAATTGGCTGTACCAAGCGGCTGATATTCTCCAGGAGTTACATGATTTGGGAATTATTCACCGGGATCTTAAACCCTCGAACTTAATGGTGCGCGAGGAAACCGGTCAACTGGTGGCGATTGATTTTGGCGGCGCGAAACAAATTGGCGCGATCGCTGTGGGGACAGAGAATCGTTCCACCCGCTTAATTTCTCCGGGTTATAGTCCCCCTGAACAGATTGCGGGGGATGTGGTGGGACCAAGGGCTGATTTTTATGCCTTAGGACGTACCATGATTCAATTACTCACAGGTCAAGATTTGGCGGATTTACAAGATCCAGCGACGGGTGAATTTCACTGGCGCGATCGCACCAAAGTCCGTCGGGGTTTAGCTAACTTACTCGATAGTATGATTCGGCTTGATCCCCACCATCGACCCACTAAAGCCGCCGAGATTCAACGTCGTTTGGTTGTCAGTTGCCGTTTTAACAGAAAATCGTCTTCTTCATCATCCTCATTATTGCAGGCACTGGCTAAAGCCGCAGGAACGGTAAAGGACATTTCTCTGCGAGTTCTGATTACCTGCGCTGAAATTATTGTTAGCTTAGTGCGCTGGGTGTGGCGAGTCTTTATCAGCATAGTTCTGGCTTGTTTAGATACCACCTGGGGAATGGTGATGGCGGGAATCGGTGCAGCCTTTGGCGCTTCTGCTGGATTTGCTTTGATTAACTGGACGATTATTGGCGATCGCTTTGCGGCTTGGATGATCGGACAATGGACTCTCATCGTTCCCGAAATTCAGATTATCCCCTGGCGAGAACTCCTCATGTTTGCTTGTGCGGGTTTGGGGACGGCTTGGGGATTAACGGAGGCGGGAGGATTTGGTCAGCAAAAACGGCGGATTATTGCTGGGATAACCGGAATTTTTGGGTATGGTGTGGGTTGGTTTATTTGGCAGGCGTCGATCTCCGCTTTGGCTAGGAAACAATTGACCGGATTGGGGGATTTTTTACAGGTATCGTTATCTTATGCGATCGCGGATCGCTTACTGGGTTTAGTCACAGCTATTGCAGTTATTCCCTTGGTGTTAGGATTAGGTTTGCCCAGTCATTACCTAGTTCATGCCGCCGTAGCCGCAGCGGGTACGGGTGTGATATTTTCCGGCTTAGTTCGGTTAAATATCTTACCGTTGGAGGTATTAGTTCATATCTTTTCCTTCTCTGATGGCAGTTGGTTAGATTTTATCAATACCATTAGTTTTTTTTGTTTGCTCGGTATTACCATAGGATTTTGGTTAGGCGTAAGTTATTATCTGCTGGTTCCTGTGTTGCGCTGGTTGGGGTGGCGGTGAAAAGTACAAGCTAGCTTTCAGCCTCAGCCATGCTATCTTTCAACCATTGACGAAATTGTTTGACTAATTTGGTTTCTCCAATCGTGTTTCTTAAGGCTAAGAATCTAACCAGATTCTCAGCATTGAGTAAAGGTAAGCCAATACTTCGGTCTTGAGATAGGTATTCGCCGTTTTGCCAACTCAGAATGGTTAGTGTTTGTCCGTCGTAACGCCAGACTTCTGGTACTCCCAAGGCTGCATAAATCGACAGGCGATTGATTGAGCTACTGGTAATATCAATTTCTAGGGCTAAATCAGGAGGTGGAAATTGATTTAAGTCAATTTGAGCGACTCCTCGAACCAGCGCTTCATTCTGGATGTAGTAGCACTGATCGGGTTCTAATCCTCTGGCTAAATCTGCGCGATCGCAAGTACGTGAACCCAGACTGCGAATTTCAATATCCAGTTCTTCAGTCGCTGCTTCAACCAACCGTCCCAGAAGTTTTTTGTAAGTTTCATGAGGATCTAAGGGCATTCTGATTTCTAACATCCCGCGATCATAGGTCAGACGGATAGCTGGTTCTTGTTCAAAATCCCTAATTAATGACTGATACGTTTGCCAGCTAATATTAGGTAAAACAACGCGATCTGGACTTTGAATCAGGGTGGCAGTCATCAAGAGTGTTCCTCGCTTTCATCAAGTTTAGCTAATGTTCGCGGTCACAAACTGAGCTTTTATAATGCAGAGCGTAACGGAGTCCAGCGAAGCATCTGGTGAGATTCTAGGCTAACGCCGAGCTTCGCTAGCACTCCGCTATCGCTCCTTTCTCCAATGACAAACTCGCTCCCGTGCGAAGTTATACGTTTGAGCGCAACTCGGTATTACCCAATCAATCCTGTAGCCAACGGGCGGCGTCTTTGGCATGATACGTCAGAATCAAGTCAGCGCCCGATCGCTTAAATCCGGTTAATGTTTCCATCACCACCTTCTGTTCATCAATCCAGCCATTCAGGGCGGCGGCTTTCACCATGGAATATTCACCCGATACATTGTACGCAGCAACGGGTAAATTTGTGGCTTCCTTCACCCGCCAGATAATATCCATATACGCTAACGCGGGCTTAATCATTAGCATATCTGCCCCTTCAGCAATATCCAATTCTATTTCCTTAATGGCTTCTCGGCTATTGGCGGGGTCCATTTGATAGGTAGCGCGATCGCCAAATTGTGGTGGTGATTCGGCTGCATCCCGAAACGGTCCATAATAGGCAGAGGCATACTTCGCCGCATAAGACAGAATCGGCGTATCTTGGAATCCAGCTTCATCTAATCCTGTGCGAATTGCTTGGACAAAGCCATCCATCATCCCCGATGGGGCAATAATATCCGCCCCAGCCTTGGCTTGAGAGACAGCAGTTTTCTTCAAGAGTTCTAAGGTAGGATCATTGAGAACCCGTCCGCTTAAATCACCGACTTCCAGATACCCACAATGTCCATGACTGGTGTATTCACACAAACAGGTATCGGCAATAATCACTAATTCGGGTACAGCTTCTTTAACGGCTGTGGCTGCTTTCTGGACAATTCCACAATCATGCCATGCGCCCGTGGCTTCCACATCTTTATTATCCGGGATACCAAATAAAATAATTGACGGAATACCCAGATCGTAAACTTCCTTTGCCTCTGCCACGATTTTATCCACCGATAACTGGTAGACTCCCGGCATAGATTTGACCTCTTGGGCGATTCCCTCACCGGGTACAGCAAACAAAGGGTAGATAAGATCGCTGGTTGTGACAACATTTTCACGCACCATGCGACGCAACTGGGTGGTTTGGCGGAGACGGCGAGGACGATGAATGGGAAACATAGGTTAAGATTTGAAAAGACGGATTAACTGACAATTTTTAGACCAGAGAACTATTTTAGAACGAGACGTCCCCTCAGGATAGCCATCATTGCGATCGCGCCGTTCGTAGTGAGCGCTCGATTCGTTTTTTGCATCAAACATTCCAGTCGGTTGAGTTGAATGGGTAAAATGCTTTGTATGTCAAGCTTTTGAGCAGCTTGTCACCCCTTCAGCTTTAATGCTTATACAAGGTGAATTTAGGATCTAACCAAATAATCCGAAAAATATCCTTAATGCGATAACCTACCATTGGAGCCTTTCCCGAAAATCGTAGGGCAATAAAGAAGTCGATATCTTCCGTAATATGCTTAGGAATTGGAGCTTTTATGCTAGTTCTCGCAATCTTTTCTGCACCTAATCCATGCCGATCTGCTGCCCAAATTTGTCGCCAAGTCATTTGACTTCGTTTTCTCAAAGCCTTAGCCAGATCAGCTTGTTCATCCCTAGTACATTTATCCAAACCATAGTCATCCTCTAAATACCGAAGACAAAAAACAGGATGACAGTCATCGTAATTTAAAATTTTGTCCGATGAAGGTTCTGCAATCCTGCCTTTTACTTTAGACTGATTTGAAAAAGGGGGTTTAATTCTCTTCTTCTTACCTTTACCCATCAATCCTCAACAATCTTACTCTTAAAATAGTCACTCATTATTTCATGAGTAATGGTTTGATTTAGTCCTGTATTTATCCAAGGTTTTTCTTGATGAGTAAGATTGGCTAAAACAGTGCCAGTATATTTTCCAAAAACGCTATAAACTTCATCAATTAAATCTTTGCTATCTGGAGAAAATACTTCAGGATTAAAATTTTCAGGATCGGGTAAAGGATTACGCGAGTATTCCTTATAGGTATGATAAATTTCTTCGACTACTGGACCATACTGCCATGCCTTAATTTCTTCTCGAAAAAGAGGCTGATCAAACAACGCCAAATGAAAGCCTTGCGCGTAATACAGCAATTTTTGCAGTTTTAAATTCGTCATCATGCCATCCTCTTCAAGATTGGCATAGTGAATAAAATATTTAGCTATATCCGAAGCTTGATACATAGTGAAGCTCCTAAAGCTGACTGACCTTTAAATCTATTTTCGCATTTTTGTACTCAATTAGGTTGAAGAATCCTTATATGGGGGGTGCGGTTTTCCGAAGAAAGCCAACCCGATCAGGCACAAAAGCCAACCGACTATCGCTCTCTGAAGCGAAAGGCATCGCCTTTACGGGCGCGACAGCTAGCGGTTTGGACGATCAACTCCATCAGGCGATCGCGTTTTTTCCAGCGCATTGCCCGCCGACTAGAATCCATCCCGTGTTCAGCAATCATGTCTTTGAGTTGTTCAACCTCAAGGTGCTGCAACTGTTCGCGTAAGTGTTTCTCTCCTTTTTGGTGATAGAGTTCAACCGGATCAAAAACACTGGTACGTCGGCGAGTGCGGCGCTTTTTCGCGGGAGAAGGCTTTTTTGTCGATAAGATTTGAAATAAGGAATCAATCTCTTGGGCAAAGTCGGGATCATGTTGGTATTTGGTCAGAGTAGCTTGGGTATCGGGAAGTATTTCTTCCAGGAGTTTGATCAAGGCTGTAAGTTTGTCAAGGCTCATTCAATTTCTCCAAGTTCAACTGGAGTGAGACGGCTTATCTTTGATAATGTGACTCGCCGCCATTCTGATCTCTTTGGCTAAATTGAGATATTGTTCAAACTGACCCGCATATCCCCATTTTTGTCGCAAGGTTGAAAACTTATAGGGATGATTGAATTCCACGGTTTCAGCAATTTGTTGTTTGTGCGGAATTTGGGTTTCAAAGACACGGGCATCTTTACTGTATCGACGTAAATCCTTAATTACGCGATCGTGCAGTGTCATTCCGGCATTATATTTACAGATGACAATTCCTAAAGGAACAATCGGTTCAGCGATGGTTTCGGAAAACTCATGAATGGTTTTGGTGATTTGGGGAATTCCATAGGTTGAGAGAATATCCGGAATGGTGGGAATGATATAACCATGGGAAATTCGTAACCCATTGAGTGTCACAATACCTAAATTAGGTGGGCAATCGATGAGAATGTAATCATAGGGTTCAATCATGGCGCGAATTCCGCGCCGCAAAATGTTAATCGGACTGGCGGCATAAAAGCGCCCAGCAGGAATAGTCGCTAGCCTATCTTGCACATTGATTAGATCTAAACTCGACGGAAGCAAGTCTAAGCTGGTTAAGTCTTTAACATTAGAGACTTGCTTTTGCAACGTTTTCTGGAGATGAAACTTAGGATGTTCTGGCGCGATCGCATCCAGAAAGAGTTGGGCTAAGGTGTGATGATTCTCATTGAGTTCCTCCCATCGTTCTTCGCCAATCAGCATTAATGTGGCATTGGTTTGCGGATCAAGGTCGATAACCAAAACTTTGCGATGGAATACCCCAGCCAGCATCTCAGCAACGGCGACGGTGGTTGTTGTTTTACCCACACCTCCCTTCAAGTTAATAAATGAAATTACAATTGCCACAAATCTACTCCAATCTCTAGATTGATTAGGGTGAACAGTTGTTGAATGAAGACTTGTCTTTGCCTAGAAGACTTGAGTAGGTTCATGGGTCGCGATCGCGTCACGTTTGGTAGTAGAAAATCAAGCAAAAGATTATTATTCGTCATTGGGAAGACACGTCCTGCCAATTTACACTAATTCTCAGGCTCACCCGATTACATTGGTAGGATCAAGGGATAGCCTGTTACTGCTGATAAGCGTATCGTCTGGTAGTGCTAATCACCCTGCTACTCTCCAAGGTAACAAGCTCCGATAAGAGTACGCCATGGTTACAAGCCACCAGATAGCGGCAAACCCTGTTCCTGTCAGGGATAGGAGAAGAGAGGTTACCGTCAGAACCAATGTTGCGATCGCGCCCAATCTAATCCTCTCCTTACCTGTCATGGCTAACCCAACCAATTCAATGATCGGCGGCTTGCTAGGTACAGCCGTTGCACAGGCGTTGGTACTTCCTGGTGCAAGATGATCAAAACCTAGACAACGCCAGGTTTATCCAAATATTACCAGGCATCATTTTTTTTTAGTTAAGGAATAGTTTATTGTTGTAATCAAGTTATTTAAATAGCTATAATTTACCTCCCTTTGCTGGATGGCAATAGAAAAACTTGATGAAAATTAGCCAAAAGCAAAGAGGAATTGATTAAGTAATTTTAACATTCAAGGATAATGATTTTCCGGAATATTTGCTGCTGATATTAGTTGTATTTAATTTGGGTGATGTCATGATCAAGCAATGCGCCAAGAGTTTTTTCTACCTATGCTATAATATCTGAGTCGTTTTTGTGAAATCCCCACTATTTTATGAAATGTTAAACCGTCTCCGTTCTTTTTCAATTATCAGTTTAATCGCTTTTGTTTTAGCCACAGTTTTTATCAGCCTCATTTACCATCAAAAAGTTCATGGCGATTTTGTCGCGATGGGAGAGAGTAACAATGTGGCATTAACCCAAGCGTTTGCCAATGCCTGGGGTTCAGATTTAGCTTTCTTGTTGCAATCAGCCGAAAAACTGAGTGATGAGCAATTGCTCTCGTCGGAGGAAATCGATAGACTTCATCGCACCGTTATCAATGAAATCAAAGGTCTATCCGTGGTTAAAGTCAAACTGCTTGACCGCCAAGGGCGCACCATTTTTTCTACGGAACCCTCTGAGATTGGCAAAATAACCAATAGCAAAGACTTTTTCATTGCACGTAACGGTCAAACCTTAATATTAAACAATCAGCACCAAGAGTTTCAGGCAACTAACGGAAAAATTACAGACCGCCAACTTTTTTCCAGCTACATTCCCATCCAATTTGAGAATGCCAGTAAGCCAATTATAGGTGTGTTTGAACTTTCTACGGATGAGACTCCCTTAGTTCAGCGTATTCAACGCACCCAGAGGACAATTATATTAGCCACCGTTACCATTTTTACCTTACTTTATGGGGTTGTGTGGTTGATTGCCAGACAAGCCCATCTCCTTCTACCAAATCAGTACACCCAACTGTCATCGACCCAAGCCAACTTAGCTGAGTCCCATCAAGAACTACAACAGCGTGTCAACAAATTGCACCATCAAAACCGCGTGTTAATGGCACTGGCTAAAAACAAGGCATTGCATCAGGGAAACTTACAAGAAGCGTTCCAAGCCATCACAGAAGCAACCGCTCAAACCCTTCATATTGAACGGGTGAGTGTCTGGCTGTTTGACTCGAACCAAACTCAGCTTCAATGCTTTGACCTGTTTGAACTCAGTAGCCGCCAACATAGTGAAGGAACTGAACTGACAGCCGTTGATTATCCCAATTATTTTCAAGCGTTAGTGGCTGACCAACTCATTGCAGCGAACAATGCCCACACTGACCCGAGAACTGGCGAATTTTCGTCCGTTTACTTAACACCCTTGGGAATTGCTTCGATGATGGATGCTCCCATCCGAGTCGGGGGTCAAACCGTGGGTGTTGTATGCTATGAACAGGTGGGTCAAGAGCGCCATTGGACGTCGGAAGAGCAAAACTTCGCTCGTTCCAGTGGCGATTTAGTCTCCTTAGTCTTAGAAGCCAACCAGCGTCAACAGGCACAAGAATCGCTACGCCAATCGGAAATCCGAGAACGTCAAAAGGCGCAACAGCTAACAACTACTCTCTCGGAATTGCAAGACACTCAAGCCCAACTCGTCCAAGCCGCGAAAATGTCGGCTCTCGGAGAAATGGTAGCGGGACTTGCCCATGAACTGAACAATCCGGTTAACTTTATTGCGGGCAATCTTGACTATACCAAGCAATACTTTGAAGACTTGACACGCCTAATTGAACTGTATCGGCAGAGCTACCCCAATCCCACATCGGAAATTCACCAGCTTTCGTCGGAGATTGAGTTAGATTTTTTAGTAGAGGATTGGCAAAAATTGATGCTATCGATGCAGGTTGGCACTGAACGTCTCCAGCAGATTGTATTATCACTACGCAGCTTCTCTAGGCGTCATGATGATGAACTCAAACCCACTGATATTCATCAGGGTATTGATAAGCTGTTCGGCATTTAAACCTTAATATCAATAATGGCGAAATCGTTGTAGTGCGAGCATCTTGCTCGCTACCCATTCCCAATTTAAATGCATGACAGCTTAACACCCTACTAATTTTGCACCACCGCCTCCAAGTGCAGAAGAACCGCCCTGAAATTAAAGTTGTTAAAGAGTATGGTCAACTGCCGTTAGTGGTCTGTTATTCTAGCCTTTTGAATCAAGTATTTATGAATTTGCTGGCTAATGCGATTGACGCCTTATCAGACGCTGCAACCCGAACGGATACCCCTCTCAAAGAGCCACAAATTGTGATTCGCACGCAAACTCAACCTATTCAGTCCTTGAGTTCAACGGAAAAAGCGACTGATGGGGCAGTGATTCAGATTGGGGACAATGGTTCTGGTATAAGTCAAGATGTCCTTGAGCATATATTTGACCCATTTTTTACTACCAAGCCAGTGGGAAAAGGAACGGGATTGGGACTGTCCATTAGTTATAAGATTGTGGTGGAAAAACATGGCGGTCAACTCCGCTGCGTTTCTAGTCCAGGACAAGGAACCTCCTTTATTGTAGAGATTCCCCTCAATCCTCAACCTAGCTAGACTTAGGGGCTTTTGTAAGGAGCCTTGTGGTAGGGAAAGGCAACACTTTGGGCAGTGCAAGATTTTTTGGCTGGGGGAACTTCAGATTAAAAGCAATAGACAAAAAATTTTTGACTTTTTCTAAAAATTAAAAATAAGTGGGTTCGTTTTGTGGTAAAAAAGAGCGGTCTATTTTATTTATGCCATAATTTTTATGGCGAACTACCCGGAATACGACGGCGATAAACATGGACAGTATGAGTTTTTTGCCCAAAGAGACGAGGGGGAGTTTGACGAATCTCTACAAAACCCAAGCTTTGCCAAAAGGCGCGACCTTGGGCGTTAGCCGCGATCGCCAGTAATTCAACAGCTTGGATACCTTGTTGCCCTAACCACCCTTCAAAGCCTTGGTAAAACGCCTTGCCGATACCTTGTCCTCGATGGCTGGGGGCTAACAACATCATACCAATCCACCAAGTTTGATTATCGGGGTATTGCTGCACGGCGATGATCGTACCCACAAGACAATTTTGAGAATCGCACAAGCCGAAAAAATGCAGGTCTTCGGGGGTTTTACCCACGGGAACATCAGTAAATTCAGATCGAGCTGCGGTGGGTTCTGGCGGTTGTCCTGCGGTCAATTCAAAAAAGTCGGTACAGCGCTCAAACAATGCTTGCAGGCGATCGCTATCTTGGTCACTGAGTCGAATCACTGTGTAATCGGGACGGACGATCATAAAAGATATAAAATTAACTCTCTATACTGAATTTAACTAACCAAACCAGAGGTTCTAGAACTATGGTTATTTTTCTAAATTTGATAGTATAACATTATGATATCTCCCGGATAAACTTGGTTGTGGGTTAATACCCAAGAATTTTGTGGAATTTTGGGTGCAAACAACGGAATTCCCGTCCCCATAATAAAAGGATTGACTTTGAGAATCAGCGAGTCGATAAGTCCGGCTGAGAACAGAAAGGAAGCCAAACTGCCGCCCCCACAGAGCCAAATATCTTTACCAATCCCATTTTTAAGCGCTCGGATGCAAGCGATCGCATCTGCTGTCACTAAAGTTACTGCCTTATTCGGACTAACATTCAGACTGCGCGAAAACACATACTGTCGTAAATGGGCATAGGGATTGGTAAATCCATCTTTTAGTCCCACTTCATAGGTTTTGCGCCCCATTAGCACCGTGTCAAAATAGCGATTCTCCGCCGTAACCCCCATTGCTTCTCTAAAATGAGAAGGCAGGGTTTCAGGAAACTCTGTAAACAGCCGATTCAGGTACTCCTGATGATTAGAAAAGCCTGTATGAGAACCATCCGAATTAGCGATGAAACCATCTAAACTACAAGCCACAAAATAAATTATTTTTCGCATATTCAAGTTTCATTGAGAAAGAAATTATCGAATTTTAATAGCTCAATTATAGATTTTTCAAGCTTTTACTCAAACACCATAGATTTCCATAGTTTCACCCGGCTGGGATTGCTACCGATCTATTCTAGGGCTTGCTGAATAAGTCGGAGTAAAATAACCGATGGACTAATTAGTTATTTAACCGTTAAGTAAATAAACCAAGCGCTGCACTAGGTTTTAGACATCACAGATTATTGCTTGAATCTCTTGGGCGGTAGCTGGGGCGAGGAGAACACCGTTGCGATAGTGACCCGTTGCCAGCAAGACATTATCATATCCTGATAGTTTACCAATAACCGGAGCAGGCTGTCCTTCTGGACGAGGACGTTTCCCCAACCAAGTACGAACCACTGTGGCTTGGGCTAAAGCGGGACAAAAGGCGATCGCATCTTGTTTCACTTTTTCAAGTAACGCAGGTTCTGCTACCACTTCAGTGCCATGAGGAAACTCCACCGTTGCCCCTACCCAATAATCACCGCCACCGATTGGCACAATATGCACATCATCCCCTGTAATCACAGGCTGGAAATCTGGATGACCAATTGTATTCCCTAGGCGTAATTGTAAAGCTTGACCGAGAACGGGTTTGAGTGCGATCGCAGACGATTGATTTGGTGAGGATAGGAGAAAATTGACCAATTGTGCTGAACCTAATCCCGCCGCAATTATCAGCCAATCCACTGCTAAGGTTTCTGTCTGGGTGTAAATTTGCTGACAAATTCGCTGACTGGAACCATTAACAGGCATGGATTCTATTCCTTCCACACCAACGCCAAACTTAAATGTTACGCCCCTCTTTTCGGCAGCAGCGACTAGGGCGTGAGTAAGGGCGGTGGGTTCAACTTGTCGGTCATTGGGAGAATAAATCGCACCGATACTATTCTCCAGATTAAGCTGAGGACAGTGGGATTGAACCTGATCAGTATTCCAAATTTCCAGTTGCCATCCTTGGGATTGGCGAATTTTGACTAAATTCTGCCAACGGGCTAAATCGTCATTCTCAAACGCCAGCATTAGAATGCCTTGACGGTTAAAGGGAATGTGATGCCCAGTCAACGTTTCCAATTCCGGAATCAGGGTTTCATAGCGCTGCATACTGGCTTGACGCAACTGCCAGGTTCTTCCCTTAACCTTTTGACTAATTACACCCATCAAGACACCCAATGCTGCCCCCGTTGACCCTTGGGCGGGCGGTTGTCGATCTAGCACAGTCACCTGTAACCCCGAAACGCTACTTAGTTGGTAGGCGATCGCGGCACCAACAATTCCACACCCAATGATGGCAACATGAGTCATTCAGGCAACTCCTGCGGCATTACTGGCATCCGGAATCAGCTTTAAGAACCGATCAAAGTCGATTAACGCCTCTTGATAATTGTTGGCAGCAAGTTGATAGTTGCGGCTTTCAGCGGCAGTGTTGATTTGCTGCAAATGTTCAAACAAGTCGTCTGCCGCTTTACTGGCTACCTTTTGGTCTTGGGGCACCAATTGGCGTGTCAGATAACTCATGGTTCGCCGCAAGCTGCCCAATGGACCATGAATATAAGTGCTGACATCAACCCAGTCACGGTTATCAATTTTCGTTTTCAGAACTGGCATTTTTTCGCGCAGTTCCGAGAGGTTAGACACCGTGCGCTGAATCTGCTCAACCTGCTGACTCGTGTAAGCTGGGGGCGGTGCAGTTGCCGCAGGACTCCCGCAGCTTACTAAACAGGTGGTCACCAGCGCCAGCATCAACGCCAGAATGGAGCGATAACTTCTCATCAGCATGAGTTTCCTCGTATACAATCCTTGATCTTGATATAGACAAACAAATACATTGGGTTATAGCTCAACCCAAACCTAACTAGACGTATTATAGGGGGTGTTGCCAATCTGAAGGGGTGACAAGCTAAGTTAAAGGTAGGCAGCGTATGGGGTGTGGGGTATGGGGTGTGGGGAAAATCGGAAAGAAACACAAAAGCCCATAAGAGGAGATAGGGTAAGGATTGAGCGTTCTCCACGCGAGCCAACGAATAAACAATAGAGTTTTTGGTTACTCCCTGAGTAAAGTTCAACACCTCGACTCCGCGGCAATTGAGCGTTCGACTGAACTTCGACAGGCTCAGGGGTCCGCGCTCACGCCGAAGTCCTGTCGAAATTCGGTGTTGACGCCCTCGCGGAGTCGAAGCGTCAATTTTTCCCGACACCCTAAACCCGACACCCGACACCCGACATCCGACACCCAACACCCAACACCCAACACCATCAGTTCAACACGGATAACATCTCCCCGATTTGGGACTGGACAATTCCCAAAAATTGAGTATACTTAGGTTGTGTGTGTGAGGAAAAGGAAAAGGCGCTTGGGGTCGAAACACGGCAAGACTCCCAGGCGCCTTTCCCATATCAGTCTTCGTCTACCCGATCCCCGCGTTTTTGAAGCCGTCGGGAATCTAATCTAATTCACCGTTACATAAGATTTACCGTTTCGATACATCTGGTCAAATGAAAACGGTTGGCATTGTCCATCCGGCTTGTCTTCTTTATCTGCATCGGCTAAGGGAGTGTCAAGCTCCCAGAAGAAATAAAAGGCAAAACCCCTGTAAAATTACGCCAGATGTTAGATTTAAAAGTCATAACGTGTGGGGTAATCTGATCAGGTACGGATGGGTTGCCCGTTGGCTGATTCCGAAGTCGGGCGATCGCACGGATAAAACCTTGACAAGTTTCTCAGACTATGCATTTACAGAGGGGTGATATGAAAATTGGCAGCAACTACCTGGGTAACGGTCAATGTGAATTCCGAGTTTGGGCACCGTTTCGGGACAGCGTCGCGGTTCACATCGTCTCTCCCCACGATCAAGTGATTCCTCTACAAAAGGATGAATGGGGATATTGGCAGGAAACGGTAAAAGCTGACCCAGGAACCCTCTATGTCTACCAACTCGATGGATCACTGGAACGACCTGATCCCGCCTCCCATTACCAACCTGAGGGAGTCCATGGTTCCTCTCAAGTCGTGGATCACCACTTTGACTGGGCGGATAATTCCTGGCAAGGAATTCCCCTCAAAGACCTAATTATTTACGAACTCCACGTCGGTACGTTTACCCCAGAGGGAACCTTTGAATCGATTATTCCTCGCTTGAGTTACCTCCAGGATTTAGGCATAACCGCGATTGAAATTATGCCCGTTGCCCAGTTTCCCGGAAGTCGCAACTGGGGATACGATGGGGTTTATGTCTATGGTGTGCAAGATTCCTATGGGGGACCTGCGGGGTTGAAAAAACTCGTGGATGCTTGTCACCAGGCGGGGATCGCAGTCATTTTAGATGTGGTGTATAACCATTTAGGACCCGAAGGCAACTATCTGTGGGCGTATGGTCCCTACTTTACGGATCAATACCGTACCCCTTGGGGCAATGCGGTTAACTTTGATGGCGCTTATAGTAATCAGGTGCGGAATTTCTTTATCCAGAATGCTCTGTACTGGTTAGACAATTACCAGATTGACGCCCTGCGCGTTGATGCGGTTCACGCGATTTACGACATGAGCGCTCAACCCTTTTTACAAGAATTAGGGGATGCAGTCGCTAATTTCAATCGCACCACGCCAGTGCAACGATACGTCATCGCCGAAAGTGATCTCAATGACGTGCGTGTAATTAAACCCAGGGAACAAGGGGGATTTGGTCATGATGCTCAATGGTGCGATGACTTTCATCACATCTTGCACACTCTGTTAACGGGCGAACTATCGGGATATTACGAAGATTTTGGCAAAATTGAGCAGTTGGCAGTTGCTCTGCGCGAAGGCTATATCTATAGTGGACAATATTCCAGCTTCCGCAAACGCAACCATGGGAATTCAGCCGCCGATCGCCCGGCGGAACAGTTTGTTGTTTGTATCCAGAACCACGATCAAATTGGCAATCGACTAATTGGCGATCGCTTATCCACGTTGGTAGATTTTCAGGGGTTGAAGGTAGCGGCGGCGACGGTATTGCTTTCTCCTTATGTCCCGATGCTATTTATGGGCGAAGAATATGGAGAAGATGCACCGTTTCAGTATTTTGTCAGTCACAGTGATCCCGATTTAATTGAAGGCGTGCGTACCGGGAGGGCGGAAGAGTTTAAGGCATTTGGTTGGGACAACGCCCCTGATCCCCAAGGGACAAAAGTCTTTGAGCAGTCAAAACTACAGTGGGAGAAGATTGACCAAGACAAATATGCCGTATTGCGGCGCTGGTACAAACGGTTAATTCAGCTACGCAAAGAAACCCCAGCTTTAGCTACACTAGACAGGCAGAATCTTAATGTATCCAGCTTGTCCCCAGAAAAGGTTATCGTTATTCATCGCACGGCTGGAGATAGCCAAGTCATCGGCTTGATCAACTTTGCTAAGGATGCAGCAACGGTTTCGCCTCAGATTCCCCCAGGGAACTTCTCAAAAGTGATTGACTCGGCGGATAAAGAATGGATGGGTGAGGGATCTCAACTCTCCCAACAGCTACAAGCTGGACAATCCTTAACCCTTGCTCCTCTGAGTTTTGCCTTATATTGTCAGTGACACTAGCCTCGGTTCAGTCGTCAGAAAGAGGCGTAATCCGCCCAAAAGGGGATGTAAGCCCAGTCGAAATCATACCATTATCAACAAATAAGGTGTTCCCTAGAGATAATGAATAAGGTGTTCCCTAGAGATAATGCATGTATTGCTTGATTTGTCAATCTTGGTGGCTGATATCAAATTCGCTTTTGTCACCCCCTTTATCCCTTGAGGTACGTTTTCCTGGAAACCATCTGCCTTGGAGCCTTCCTGTCCGGTACTCTTGGTGTTGCTCAGAGCCAATCCCTGTATAATGAACTAATGTTAAGCTATGATTTAAGCATTACGTTCAACGCCATTATCCTACGGTTTAACGCCACTGTTAACAAGCCATTTTTAGATCGATTCTTAGAGCCAACGCTCTGTCAGTTCTTTAACCCCCTCTAAAAGCTTATGATGCGGATTCCAGTCGCCACCTATAGAATTCAATTTAATCCTGAGTTTACCTTTGAGTCAGCAAAAGCCATTATTTCCTACTTAGCAGAATTAGGAGTTTCTGACTTTTATGCATCCCCCATTTTTAAAGCCAGAGCCGGTAGCACTCATGGCTACGATGTGGTTGATCCCAATCAAATAAACCCAGAACTCGGCGGATTGGAGAAGTTTGAGTCTCTAATTGAAGAGGTGCAAAAGCACGGGTTAGGATGGCTTCAGGATATTGTGCCGAACCACATGGCTTTTGATCGTCAAAACCCCATGCTGGTCGAAGTTTTAGAGAATGGTCCTAATTCTCAATATAAAGACTACTTTGATATTAATTGGGAACATCATTATGAGGGCATTCGGGAGCGAGTCTTAGCGCCATTTTTAGGAAAATTTTGTGGAGATTGTTTAGAAAGTGGTGAACTCAAACTCCAGTATAACCAAGAAGGTTTTACGATTAATTACTATGACCTACAGTTTCCCATTCGCATCGAATCCTACTCCAATGTCTTAACCTACGATTTGGCACGTATCCGGCGGAAATTAGGCAGGAATCATCCTGATTTTGTCAAGTTTCTGGGCGCTCTCTATGCGTTAAAATACATTCCCTCTGGCGAAGAAGGAACGGAACGCTATGATCAGATCGGCTTTATTAAGAATATGTTATGGGAACTCTGGAATGATAGTGTAGAGATCAGGGAGTTCATCGACGAAAATATTCAACTCTTTAATGGAGAACCCGGAAAACCCGAAAGTTTTGATTTATTAGAGCAATTATTAGGCGAGCAGTTTTTCCGCCTCGCTTACTGGAAGGTGGGGAATGAAGAACTGAATTATCGGCGATTTTTTACGGTTAATGACCTGATTTCCGTTCGCATCGAAGAGGAGCGAGTGTTTAATCACAATCATGCTTTGATCTTCAAGCAGCTTGAAGATCAGAAATTTAGCGGCGTGAGAATCGATCATATCGATGGACTGTACGATCCGGCTCAATATTTGAATCGCTTGCGAGATCATGCCTCTGATGCGTATATCGTGGTTGAGAAAATCTTGGAAGAGCATGAAGATTTGCCGCTAACGTGGCCCGTACAAGGGACGAGTGGGTATGATTTCTTAAACAAAGTTAATGGTATTTTCTGTCATCAGCAGACTCAGCCTAAGTTTGACAGCGTTTACTATCGCTTTATCGGAAATTCCATATCCTATAAAGCCATAATGGAAGACAAAAAGCGATTGATTATCGCCAAGCATTTGACGGGAGATATCGATAATTTAGCCAATTTACTCAAGCGAATTTCTGGTCGATACAGATACGCCAGTGACTTTACGATTTATGCACTGAAAGCCGCTTTGGTGGAAATCATGGCGCTGTTTCCCATATACCGAACGTATGTAAGTCCAGAAGGCTTGAGTCAAGCGGATCGAGATTGTATTGAGTCTGTCATTAGCAAAGCCAAAGAAAATACGCCGATTTTCTTTAACGAACTGACGTTTATTGAGAAATTTTTATTACTGGAGGTTGATGAGTCACTCAATCCCGAAGAAGCCGAACAATGGCGTTATTTTGTCATGCGGCTACAGCAGTTTACCGGACCGCTGACAGCCAAGGGGGTGGAAGATACGACGTTCTATATTTACAACCGTCTCATCTCTCTTAATGAAGTGGGTGGTAATCCGGGTGAGTTTGGCGTTTCCTTAGACAACTTTCATGACTTTAACCAACACCGCATCGCTTATTGGCCCCATACAATCAATACAACAGCAACCCATGATACAAAACGGGGTGAAGATGTAAGAGCCAGAATTAATGTCCTTTCCGAAATTCCCGGCGAGTGGGATAGTATGTTGAGAAAATGGCAGGAAATAAATGCGGTTCACAAGGATTGTATTGATGGGTTAGATATTCCTGATCCCAATGACGAATATTTTCTTTACCAAACCTTGCTGGGAACCTTTCCTTTTGATGAAGCGGAGTTCCCTAGCTATGTGCAGCGGATTAAAGACTATATTATCAAGGCAATCCGAGAGGCAAAAGTCCATACCGCTTGGTTGAGACCGGATACCCACTATGAAGAAGGGTTTATTCGGTTTGCTGAACGCTTACTCAAAGATCCCCATGACAATCCCTTTTTAGAAGCGTTTCTACCCTTTCAACGTAAAATCCAACATTACGGCATTTTTAATAGTCTCTCCCAAGCCTTGTTGAAACTGATATCTCCGGGGGTTCCTGATTTTTACCAAGGAACGGAACTGTGGGATTTTAGTTTAGTCGATCCCGATAATCGTCGTCCGGTGGATTTTGAACAGCGGCTGGCGTTAGTCCAAGAATTGAAGCAGCGCTTTGAAACGGATAGCCTGGGTTTAGTTCAGGAACTGTGTCAGACTCCAGACGATGGTCGAATTAAGTTATTTGTCATTTATCAAGCCTTAAAAGTACGGCGCGAGTATTTAGAGGTATTCCAGCGAGGAGATTACCACAAACTGACTGTTATTGGTAGCTTGAAGGATCATGTTGTCACGTTTGCCCGAACTTGGGATCATACAACAGTGATTGTCATTGTCCCTCGGCTGTTGACGAGTTTAGTGAAGCCAGACGAATATCCCATAGGTGAACAAGTTTGGCAAGAAACCCGGATTTCTTTACCCTCTAGTTCGTCGTCTACGTGGCGGGATGTGATGACGGGACGGGAAATTCAGGGGGACGATACCCTGTGGATTCGAGATGTTCTCAGTGATTTTCCGGTGGCGTTATTGGTGAATCAAAATCAGCAGGAATGATTAATAGATAAACACTGTAGGGGCGACAAGCTAAGTCAAAGGTAGGCAGGGTGTGGGGTATGGGGTGTGGGGTGTGGGGAAAATCTTAGAGAAACACCCTACACCCAGTCAGTAGTACCCTCAAGTCCCTTGTCACCCCCTCAGGATCAACACTGTAGGGGCGACCCGCCGCCTATAATTCATACCACCTAACCCTTAATTTGTTCGGGTCGCCCTCCCCAGAGTATCGGGAATTATCTAACCCGCGTACCGACGAGAAAAGGGCGAGTCGAGACAGGTTAATTCTCACACCGTCATCGTTGTGCAGCGACTCGCCCCTACAAAACCAATTACCAATCAACAATCCACAATCCACAAATGATTTACTGATTAAACACCATCGCTGGATCAAGGCGCGTCACCTTCTGAATCGCGAAAATCGCCGAACCGACACACATTCCCACCGTTATCGGATCGCGGATACGGGGGTGATCAGAATCAGAATCCCCTGAGTGGCTGATGTCCACAGGGCTACACCGTAGCAGAGGATCATAGCTGGGAACCTTTCCTTTTGATGAAACTGAGTTCCTCAATTAATAGGGGACTTCAAGTTTCAATGGCTTTAGTCTGAATACAGATCCAATCTCCATCTTCAGTTTGACCAACAAAGTACAACATATAAATTATGTCTTTCTTTATTCGATAAAGCCTTAAATTACTTAAATTTTCCAGCACCAAAAAATTGGCTTTATCTTGCCGATTTTTATCCTTTTCGTAGCGATTAAAGAAGACGGCTTCAACTTCATTTGTGGTCATAATTTTAAGAGTATGTAAAAGATTGTGAATTAGCGCACGGCGTTGTTCAGCAATCTCCCAAACAAAGTTGGACACATCTCCAGAGGTATCTCTATATCCAATGTTCGTATTGTTGACAATAGTCTTTAAGGGAGGTTGCATTCCAATGATTGAATTTTCCAAAGCAACGATCAGTTCGTAATTCTCTGGTTTAGCAATAGCTAAATCTTTTACCCGAAAAATTCGAGAAGCACCGTAATGCCCTTGTAGAAAGTCCTCTGAAACTTGGGTTGATATTCCCAACCAATCACCGGATGGAGTATTGGCTAAAATGATGTATACTTCATAGATAGTTTTCAGTAGCAGAACTTGAATGTTAGTCAAGTAGGTTTCTACTTGGGTTAACAAAGAGCGAAATTCTTGAATCTCATCTTGCTCTTCTATAAAAGCTATAACGTCATTGGCGAGAGGTTGTAACCACTCTAGGTCATCAAGATTATATTTACAAAAAGCGTCGGCTGAAATTTCCCGCAAATGTCCACAAGCTTTCAGCAATCCTTCGAGGGTGAACTCTCCTCGATTGACTGTTTCCCACAAAAATACTTCGTAGGGATAATCCGCTTCGCTTGGGTAAAAAAATCCTTCACAAGCTTCTCGAATTTGGTTTAGTAATGTAAGGTTGGGATTACTCGGTGTATTAAAAAAGATGGATGCTGAACCCGATGGATTAATCACATTGGTCAGATTGGTTTGAAACAGTTCTGCACCCGTTAAATCGGCATCACTCAAATCTGCACCTGTAAAATCAGCGCCTTCCAAATTGGCATCTGTTAGGTTAGCATTTTGTAAAGTTGCATTTTGCAGCGTTGCTTGTTCCAAATCAACACCAAACAAGTAAGCTTGGTTGAGATTTGCTTGATTCAGTAGTGCCCCACTTAAGTTGGCTCTACCTAGTTTGGCTTGAGTGAGATTAGCGCTTTCCAAGTTTGCACTACTCAAAGATGCATTTTGGAGGTTTGCTCCTGTCAAATTTACATGACTAAGATTGGCTAATCCCAAATTGGCATAGCTGAGATTAGCTCCTGTCAAATTTGCATGACTAAAATTGGCTCCGATAAGATTGGTTTCCTGGAAATTAACTCCGCTCAAATTAAGTCCGCTCAAATTAAGTCCGCTGAAACGGACATCTTTGAGATGAGCGCCGCTCAGATCAGCACCGGGCAAAATTTTGTTTTCAGCTCCCTGATTGATAATTTGCCAAATGAAAAAAATTTTTGGCTCTAGGGCGAGCGCTCCTTCAATCTGAGTATTGCGGAGATTAGCACAGGTCAAATCTGCACCTTCAAGGTTTGCACTCCGCAAGTTTGCCCCTTCAAGATTTGCGCTTCTGAGGTTTGCATCAGCTAGATTAGAGCCGCTGAGATTAACTCCGCTCATCTCTAGTTTAGAAAAGTCTTGACCCCTTAAATCCAAGTTACTTACATTTGCACGACTGAGATTGGCGCTATACCGAGAGCGGTTTGTGCGAAAGACAGCACTTTTTACATTTGCACCTTGAAAGTTGGCTTCTCGTAAATCACATGTCAACTTTGTATTCGTACAATCGGCATCGCTGAAATCGAGATTGGTGTTACTTAAATCATTTCTACTCGAACCAAAATTAGTGAAATTTATTCCAAAATCAGCATTGGTTAAATTAGCTTCTCTAAATTTAGTTCCATGAAGTCCCGATGATAGATGAGCATTGGTTAGATTGGCTCGACTAAAATCAGCGTTGTGGACTTTGCCTCTTATGCGGGTATTTCTGAGGTTAGCATCACTGAAATTAGCATCATTCAAATCAACATGATTTAGTCTTGCATTTTCCAGATTAGCATTGCTAAAGTCAGCCCCACTCAAATCAACATAACTCAGTCTTGCATTTTCCAGATTAGCATTGCTAAAGTCAGCCCCGCTCAAATCAATTTCTCTACCTTGTGAACCATAAAGCTTGATACCACTCAAGTCAGTACCCGAAAAATCTCTCTCTCCTGCTTCATAACGCTTGAGCAGTCCACGATCATGGTGCATATTGTCTCCTCAATGATTTCAGTATTAAATCGAATGGCAGTGACTTGAGACTGGTGGGCAGTGCCCACCCTACGGTATATCAAGGGTTTTGGCGCTCCAAAAATGCTGACTGGAGCATGCCATTGGTCTTAAATCAATTGCTTACCTAGCTACTATTCTAAGTAAAGGTTGAGCATTAGTAAAATTAACGCCTTCTAGATTGGTATCTGTAAAGTTTGTGTCGTATAACTTGGTGTCACTCAGATTAGCATGAGCTAAATTAGCTCGATGGAAATTTGCTCGATTGAGATTGGCGTTACTCAAGTTGGCTCGGCTCAAGTTGGCGTTGCTCAGATTTGCACCACTTAGATCCGTCCCACTTAAATCCACGTCACTTAAATCCTGACCGATCACTCTATTATTGACAACTTGCCAAACTAACCGCCATTTTTCTGGTGCAGCCTGATCCAGTTTAGCTCCTCGCAAATTAGCACTACTGACCTCTGCTTCACTCAGAATTGCATCGGTCAGATCAGCACCCGCTAGATTTGTATATGTGAGTATTGCTTGGCTGAGATTTGCTCCTTTCAGGTTAGCAAGGGTGAAGTTGGCTTGAGTTAGATTAGCTTCGCTCAAGTTAGCGCCACTCAGATTTGCCAGAATTAGGTTTGCACCTTGGCAATCGTAATGACCACGGTACCATGTGCCACTTAGGTTTGTTCGACTCAAATTTGCACCACTCAGATTGGCTTGGCTGAAATTCACTTGACTCAGTAGCGTCCCACTTAAGTTGGCGTTGCTCAAATTGATTTGGCTCATGTTAGCGCTATAACATTGAGCATCTTTGAGATTGGCTCTACTCAGATTGAGTCCTCTCAAATTAATACAGATTAGAGAAGCACCACTGAAATTTACTTGGTCAGCAAAATTTCTTTGACCTGCTGCATAGCTTGTGAGAAATTCTTTGAGATTCATAGAAACTAATAAGGAGCAAAACAGCCCCAATTATTGATTAAACACCATGGCTGGATCAAGGCGCGTCACCTTCTGAATCGCGAAAATCGCCGAACCGACGCACATTCCCACCGTTATCGCCAAAACCGCGATCGCGGAGACGGGGGTGATCAGAATCACAATTCCCTGAGTCGCAGATGTCCACAGGGCTACGCCGTAACAGAGAATCATGGCGGGGAGATAACCGAGAATTGACATCCACAGCGCCTGTTCAATAATTACGCCGTAAATGCGCCAATCTGACGCGCCAATGGCTTTAAGCGTACCAAACTCAGTAATATGGTCAGCTACAGAGGAATAAAGAATTTGACCGACAATAATCACACCAACCACCACACCAACCACCGCTCCTAAACCTAGAATAAAACCAATTCCGGTTCGCTGTTGCCAAAAGTTTTGATTCCTTTTAATAAATTCCTCGCGAGTATAGGTACTGACATTGGGTAACGCTTTTTCCAATCGTTCTTTTAATTGTGACAAATCCTGATCCGGTTGTGCCGCAATTAAAACATATTGAATCAAATCAGAAGCGACTAATGGATTCGGGGGCGGTGGCGGTTGATTCCGCAGTTCGGCTTCCGATACTCTCGAATAGGTATTGGTACAAATTAAATCCTCAGCACCTGACGGCAATTTACAGGATAGTTCCGACTTTTGACCCGATGTTAAGAACGCATTCGCACTGGTTAGGGAGGTAAACATGAAGGAATTGGACACAATCGATGCATTCCCTTGGGTGAACCCTACCACTTGGGCGGGCAAGGAATTGACACGGGCAATATCCCCAATCTGTTGTACATTCAGGGAATCTTGGTTGGTTGCATCGACGATAATTTTATAGGATTCAGATAAGTTACTAACCTCACCTTGCACTAGATTGATGGGTTGAAATAGTTGCCCATTGGGGTCAAATCCTACGACTCTGACGCGGGTAATTTCTCCTTGCGGTGGATTCCACAACGCGCCACTAAAAATCAGGGCTTCGGCTTTGGCAACGCCTTCCACTTGACGGGCGGAGATAACATGGGATAAGGGAATGGGTAGTGTTAATTCAACTTGCACCAATTTATCCGATGCTACCCAAATATCTGCGTTAGAATTATAAATTAACTGAGCCGTGGATTGGGTAAAGCCATTAAAAATACCCGTTTGCAACGTAACCAAACTCACCGCAAACATAATTCCAGCTTGGGCGACTAAAAAGCGGGGAATGTCTTCAAGTAAGTTTTTCCGGGCGAGAGAAACCATTGGTAAGTAGGTGGGGACAATTCAAGTTAACGGTGGGGATTGTCATTGGTCATTTGTCATTTGTAAGGATTTGAGGATTATTGACAGAACTTAATATAGGTGGGTTTATTGACACCGACCTACTTATTTGTCATTTTGTCATTTGTCGTTCTCATCGGGCCACAACAAGCGAACAGCCATAAGTGCGAAACCCACCGCCGCGATCGCTTTTAGAATTCGCACCGGGAACAGTTGCGCTACGCCTCCCCCTGCTAATACGCCAATCAACGTGGCTAATAGCAATGCGGCTACAGCCCCCAAGAATACCGCACGAGGCGATTTGAGGCTACCCCCAAGCGCGATCGCCGCCAGTTGGCTTTTGTCACCAATTTCGGCTAAAAATACGGTGATGAAACTTAATCCTAGTAATTGCCAATCCATAGTATTTAAAATTCTCTGATTTAGTCAGGGCGGGTTTAGTTACATCTGGGTGAGAAAAACGATAGTGGCGAAACCCGCCCCTACATCATCAAAACTGTTTTAACCCAGTTGCACCACATCCCACAGCAGCATAACGGAAATGAAGAGTAATAATGTCCCGGCAGCAGTTTCCAGGGTTTTGGGCGGTAAACGCTTGGCTAACCAGGTTCCCAGTAAGACACCGATTAAACTGGTGGTAATTAGTGCGATCGCGGCACCTGTAAAGACTATCCACGGGGATTGAGATTCTGCACTGATCAGCAGGGTTGCCAGTTGGGTTTTATCGCCAATCTCAGCTAGAAAAATGGTTAGGAAGGTGGAACTAAAGATACCCCATATCCCCCGTTGGCGCTTGACGATGGGACGCAAACTGTTCGGAGTGGGGGAAATTGGTAACTCAGACGGATCAGAGACATCTTTGGGGGCTGGATTCATCAATGAAAAGGGTGCTGTCAGAACAAAACCGACGATGGGCAAGGAAGATAGTTTCACAGGGAGTTCCCAGTTTACGTCGATCTTTTTTCATATTCTATTCATCTTTGCAGAACTTTACAAATTTGACTATGATCCGGGCTAAAGTCAGTATGAGTGTCGGTGTCTACTGGTCTACTTTCCTTCCTTGTCTCACCTGAACCCCAATCTTAAAAAACCTACCCTTGTGAGGCACCCTACACCATTGGTGTCAACTTAAGGTGAAAGCTCGGTTGAGCAAGGGTGTCGGGTGTCGGGTGTCGGGTGTCGGGTGTCGGGTGTCAGGATGGAATTGTCTGTTGGAGGCGAAAAAACCTCACACCTACCACCATTCACCTCACCT